>JAHFUU010000114.1 GCA_023264915.1 Microthrixaceae bacterium
AGATCGAGGGCAGCGAGGTGGCCGTCAGCCAGATCGACCACGTGTATGTAGTCGCGGATGCACGTGCCGTCAGGGGTCGGGTAGTCGTCGCCGTGCACGACGAGCTCGGCGTGACGTCCCACCGCCACCTGCATGATGAACGGCATCAAGTTGTTGGGAGTACCAGTCGGATCCTCACCGATTCGGCCACTCGGATGAGCCCCAACGGGGTTGAAGTAGCGCAACGGGATGACGCTCCATTCTGGATCTGCGGCGGCCACATCGGCCAGCAACAGCTCGATGGTCAGCTTGGTGCGGCCGTACGGGTTGGTGCCGGACAACCTCGAGCTCTCGGTGAGAGGGACGTTCTCTGGCTCGCCATAGACGGTTGCCGAGGACGAGAACACGAGGTTCTTCACTCCGTGGGCCGCCATGGCACCGAGCAGCGCGACGGTCCCGCCGACGTTGACGTCGTAGTAGCGCAGCGGCTCCGCAACTGATTCCCCAACCGCCTTCAGCCCGGCAAAGTGGATCACGGCGCTCACCGGGAAGTCTGACAGCACAGCATCGAGTGCGACCCTGTCCCGAAGATCAACGCAGAAGAAGGCCAGCTCTGCCCGGGCGAGCTCGCGCACTCGATCCAGAGCCACCTCGGAGCTGTTGGAGAGATCATCGACGACGACGACCTCATAGCCAGCCTCGAGGAGCTGGAGACAGGTGTGGCTACCGATGTATCCCGCCCCACCCGTGAGGAGCACTCGATCTTTGGACATCGATGTGTTCTATCAAGAATCTGGCGAAGGCTGTCCAGATCTGGTCCGGGGAGCGGTCCCGAGTCGGGTCGGGGATGATCGCAACAAGCGCGACATGCCAGCACACGCTCAGGAAAACCGCGTAATCTGCGGCGGGGTGGTGTCCGAGACGTCGACACCATCCCTACGGACGGCACGAAGAGGGGGTCCCGTGAGCGACCAAGGCTCCAAAGGCGACAAGCCCACATCAGCCAGTGCGCCGGGTTCGGGAGCGACTGACCGCCGAGCCCGTGACAAGCGCTTGGTCGAGGACGCCAAGACCAACGGTGACGCCTACGCGCAGCTGTATGACGAGTGGATCAACCAGATCTATGACATGGCGCTCGCCGCGGGTCTCGACAGCGAGGGGGCCGCCTCCACCGCCCAGACCGCGTTCACCAACGCGTGGAACGACATGTCCAAGCTCACCGACGGCTCGGACTTCGGGGCTTCTCTGCTCCGCCACGCCCGAAATGCGATCGGACCGGATGCCAGCGGGCGACCGAACTACCCCGCTTCGGCCAGGAGGAAGAAGGATTCCTCCGCCCCGGAGGACACACTCAGCCGAGCCACCAACCTCGAGACCACTGCGCAGGACGAGGACGTCGCGTCAGTTCTCCGCGAGGCATCCCAACCGTTGGCTGGACGCACGCGCGACATCCTCGACTTGCACTTCCGGCACGGGCTCACCTCCGAAGAGACCGCGGCTGTCCTCGGAACGACCCCCGACACGGTCCGCGAGACAGCCCGGAAGCTTCCTGGTGCCTACGCCGCACTTGTGAGAAGCCGCCTGCTGTGGCGAGGGGGCAAGCCCGAGCACGACGAGCTTGCTTCGAAGCTGTCAGGGGCTGGCGTCAAGCAGTTCGACGCCAAAGCCGTCCGTGTCATAAACGAGCACGTCAAGACCTGTGAGAAGTGCCGGGCGCGCGGGATGGTCGCGCTCACGCCCCTCGACGCCTACTCCGCCATCCCCATCGTCTCGACCCCTGACGCTGTCAAGAACCGGGTCACTGACCGGCTCAAGGAAGCCAAGGTCCCGATAGTGGCTGGCATGGCAATCGGCGCCGCGGTCACAGAAGCCGAAGTCAGCTCTGGCAAGGGCGAGCCAACTGACAAGGACAAGACCGGGGACAAGGACAAGACCGGGGACGAAGCCAAGACCGGGGACAAGGACAAGACCGGGGACGAAGCCAAGACCGGGGACGAAGCTGTCACCGCTCCTGGGGACAAGGCAACGACCGGGATCGAGAGTTCAACTGGCCAAGACGAAGCTCGTGACCAGGACGACCAGCGCGAGCCAGCAACTCCTGGCACCGCCAAGGACGACGGCGAGGACGCAGACCTCCATCAGCAGGAGGACAAGGGCAAGGCCAACAAGGGCGCTGCCGCAGGAGGTGCCATCGTCGCCGCAGGTGCAGCGGCCGCCGGCATCGACGCTGCATCCGAGGAGCCCGACACCGAAGCGGCGGTGCCGGATTCTGGCACGCTGCCGGCATGGGGTGGGATCGACGGCGGAGGGATGGCGGTTGCAGCGACATCGCCACCTCCGGCTGCTTCACCCCGGAGGACCCCGGACCTCGAAGAGGACTACGACGAGGATGAGGATGAGGACGCCGCCGCCAAGCGCAAGAAGATGCTCGTTCTCGCCGGCGCGGGCGCTGGCGTGCTCGTCGTCATCATCTTGATCTTCGCCCTCACACGCCGCGGAGGCGACGATTCGGAGCAGATGGCAACCAGCGAGACCCGGCCACAATCGACGGCCGCGCGACGGCCATCGCAGACCTCACCTGAAGCAACCGCCGTGGTGACGACTTCCACGGCAAGCCTCGAGAGCACGACCTCGTCCTCAGAGGATTCCACGACCTCCAGCTCGGACACCTCCACCACGTCCACAACGACCGCGTCGACAAACACCACAAGTGGCGGTGGCGGTGGTGGTGGTGGCGGTGGGGGTGGTGGTGGCGGCGGTGGTGGTGGTGGCGTGACCACGACGACGATGCCGACGGTCAGCTTCCAGATCGCGCCGGGCAGCGCCCTGAACAACTACGAGATGTCGAGCCCCTTGACCCCGAAGATCTCGTGGTCTGTCATCTCGGGCGGCACGGTGACTGTCTCGGTCACCGGAGCCAACGTCAACAGCGCCGCCCGAACTGGCGGCCAGAACCTCTGCCCCGTGCCGGTCGTGGCCAACAAGTGCTCACCCGGGCCCGGAACGTACAACTACACCTTGACGGTCAAGAGCGCCCAAGGGGCGGTGCTGGTCGAGCGAACGCAGTCTCTCCAGGTCGTCTGATCCGTCGCCGACGGGCCACATCGACGATTGCCGTCGATGTGGCAAGCGCCGCGGGGCGCCGCCCTCGCTGAGATCGAAAGGGCACCACAGTCTACAGAACAGCCTCCAGGTGACGTTTTTCACAGCACTGTTGAAAAGGGAGCCTGAACTGGTGGGTAGCGACTGAATGTTCTTGGTGTTGCTGGCGTGGTTTTGTTTCGGTTGCGTTGCGGGAGTAGCAATTCTGTCATGAGCCAAGGGCCAGAGCCCTTGGGGAGGACCCTGAGTTGACCTCGACACGCACCCGACCCCTAGCCACCTTCGCCATGTTGGCATTCGCCGCCGCGCTCGCGGGTGCCCTCACCTTCCATCCTCGATCTGACTCCATCGAAGCGGCAACCGACTCACCCATCACCCAGCCCGTTCGCGCCGTCGGCGTCGAGACCCCTCCGACCTCACCTCCGCCGACGACCTCACGTGCGACATCGACTTCTACCTCGATGCCCCGCACGACACCCACGACCGTCAAGCCCTTCATCCCTTCCTCGACGGTTCCCAGGACTTCTTCCACCCCGACCACCACGATCCCGAAGCCGAAGGTGACGCCGCCGCCTCCGACCACCACGACAACCGCCAAGCCCAAGGTGCCGATCGTGGCCGCGGCGGCTGCGCCTGCGGCGACTGTTCCCACGACGACGGCTCCACCCCCGCCCACCATCCCAGCGCCGACCACACCGCCGGGCAACAGCAGCGACGCTGCTTTCCTGGCCTGCGTCAAGAAGCGCGAATCCGGAGGCAACTACCAGGCCGTTGGTGCCGGCTACTACGGCGCGTACCAGTTCTCACAGTCCACCTGGGACGGCACTGCACGCCACGCCGGCCGACTCGACCTGGTTGGTGTCCGTCCTGACCGAGCTTCACCAGCCGACCAGGACGCCATGGCGTGGCACCTGCTCGGCTGGCAGGGACGGGGCCCCTGGGGTGGGTCTTGCCGCTGATCTGATGGCCGTCGAGGTCTACGTCCACCCTGACACCGTCGACCTGACCTTCGAGGGGCTCGATCGGCTCTTGTGCCTGAAGGACCGGGTGATCTTGCCGATGGACGAGATCCTCTCCGCGCAGGTCCTGCCGGTCTCGGTTCCGCGCGAGCAACGTGGGTGGCGCGTCCTGGGTGGTTACCTCCCCGGCGCCTTCGCAACCGGTTACTTCACCGTCCGAGGCCAAAAGGGCGCCCGGCAGCTGTGGTGCGTGTACCGCGACACAGAGGTCCTCGTGATCGAGACCACCAGGAAGACACCGTCCAAGATCGTCCTTCAGCATCCGGACCGGCACAACCTGGCATGGCTGATCAGTGAGCGGATCCCTCCGGGGCACTAGGCCACCGGTACGCGCCGGGCCGCCGGTTTGCGAGGGAGGGCAAGCAAGCCCGAACCTGCCCGAGTCGGGACAGGTCGATCTCTGCGATGACCACTCCATCCCCGTCACGAGCCTTCCCCATGACCGTGCCCCAAGGATCGACGATCATCGAATGCCCGTGCCACCCAAGAGCCGCAATCGAGCTGCCATCCCGAGACCTGGTGACGCCGTGCTGGCCTGCCGCGACGACATATGCCTGGTTCTCGATCGCTCGGGCCCTCAAGAGCACCTCCCAGTGGGGAGGGCCAGTCTCGGCAGTGAAGGCGGCGGGCACGGCAAGCACATCTGCGCCCCGCAAGGCGAGGATCCGGTACAGCTCGGGGAACCGAAGGTCATAACAGACAGAACAGCCGATGGTGCCGATCCCTTCGGCTTCGACCAGGACCAGCTCGCTGCCAGGTCGGATCACGTTTGACTCGCGGAAGGAGGCACCCGGCACCTGAACGTCGAACAGGTGCACCTTGCGGTAGATCGCCGCGATCTCACCTACCGGCGTGACGACGACACAGGTGTTGTACCTGTCCCCAGATTCAGCCGCTTCGATGAAGCTACCGGCAACGAGCCAGATCCCCAGCTTTGAGGCTTGCTCGCACGCGAAGTCAGTTGTCGGGCCTGGCAGTGGCTCTGCACCCTCTCGCAGGATGCGCCCCGAACCGAGGTTGTTGAACATCTCTGGCAGCACCGCCAGCTGCGCTCCTCGGCCGGCGGCCTCGCCGAGCAGCCCGGCGGCGACAGCAAGGTTGGCCTCCTTGTCGTCGCCCGAGCACATCTGGACCGCCGCAGCCAACGCCTTTGACATGGGTCGACGATACCCAACGGCTGCGGCAGCGGGTCCGGTGCCGAGCGAGGGTGCCCTGCGGGAAGGGAGGTTCGGCCAGCTCACCGCCGAGGACGTCCCGGAGCGGGAGTACGCGCCGGTCAGTAGATCGTCAGCGTCGCCGAACGCGAGGTGATCAACTCGCCTCCGGTCCCGAAGACGTCGAGGCTGTAGGTGTAGGTGCCTGCATTCGAGAAGCAGTAGCCGCGGCGGTTCGAACCGGGGCACAGGGCAACCGATCCTGACTGTGCGGCGCTCGAGAATCCTGGACCGCTGAGGGTCACCGAGACGACACCGGTGCCATTGACAGACCAATCCAGGGTTGGCGTCGAGCCGAGAGCTGGCGTGAACATCGTCTTGCCCGAATCGGGGTAGATCCGCAGCTGGACAGTGACCGGAGGGGTCGTCTGGGTGACCGTCGGGCTCGACGGATCGGTCTGCGTGGCTGGCGGGGCAGTTGAGGACGGCGGCACCCGAGATGAAGACGTCGATCGCGGAGTGGTCGGAGCCTGCAGGGGGGCGGACGTGCTGCTGGGTGACCCGGCTGACCCCGACCCTGGGATCTGGGTCACGCCCGGCACGGCGGTGGTGGCGGCCCCACCGAGCCCGGACGTGGATCGCCCGAGCCTGGTTCCAGAGTCTGCGATCGCCACCACCTCGTTCGAGGAGGGCGTGCTGGCCCGGCCGGTCATCAGTGCGGACAGCGCTATCACCACGGCGGCCGCGCCGGCCACCATCGCGAGCAGGCGACGAGAGACGCCTCGACCCAGACTCGCTCCACCATCGAGGGCGCCGTCCGCGGATGAGCCGATCTCAGTTGCTGAGCCAGCAGATGAGGCTGCACCTGAGATCACCGGCGCTCCAGAGCCGAACGCGGAACCCGCCATCGGCACGCCCTCGTTCTCCAAAGCGTGAGCGACCGACTGCTTGAAGGCGATGGGTGCCGCCATGAGCGGGATCGAACCGAACATGGCCGCGGGCGCGAGCCTGGACTTGCGACGCTGGTCGCATTAGGGGCACGTCGGCGCGTGCTTGTCCGCGATCTTGACTGCCTCGATGGTGAACGCCTGCGTGCCCGCAGAGCTGAGCAGCCTCTTCAGCTCTGCACACGCCGGCTGGCCATTGCGCCACAGCAGCCGCGCCCGCAGGGCAACCTCGAATCGCCCCCTCACGCGGTGGATGAGTTGGTTCGCTGCGTTTCGGTTCAGGCCGAGGACGTCGCCCACCTCGGCGGGGGTCAGGCCATGCCTCAACTGAAGATCGAGCACTTCGGTGTCACGGGGCCCGAGAACCGAAGCCGCCTGCCAGACCAGATCTCGGGTCTCGGCCGCCTCGAGTGCCCGGACCGGGTCAGTCGCTGACCTGAGGTTGTCTTCGAGGGCGAATCCTGCCGGCGCGTTGCTGGCAGCACTTCCAACGGCCTCCATCACCGCGAAGTCCTGATCGTCGATGGGCCGGGAACGTTGCTCGCGCTGGCTGCGGTTGAGAGCGGCGTTGCGGGCGATGCGAAGCAGCCAGCCACCGAACGCCCCAGGATCAGACAGCGTGTGGAGGCTCCGCCAGGCTGACAAGAACGCGTCCTGGGTGACCTCGAGCGCGACATCCCGGTTGCGAACGATCCGCGAGGTGAGCTCGAAAACCCTGTCGAACCAGGCGTCATAGAGCTGCCCGAACGCACGGTCGTCGCCCGAGCGCGCCCGGTCGACCCAGCGGGCATCGCGCTCGCGGTGCGGGTACCGCGGCGCGTCAGTGTCTTCGCTGCTGTCGTCGGCTGGTATGCGCACATTGTCTCGCATCTTCCGGTTCGGACCTCATCAGGGTGCTGTCGCATCTGGTGCCCTTCCTGACCCGCGAAGGCCCGGACGCTTACGGGCCGCGTGGCCACTGTCACCCCGAATCTGCGTAACCGGGGGCGCACAACGACCTCAGGAGACCCGAACGGCGCCACTGGACCACCCGGACCCTGGCGCCGGTCCTTTCCATCGGAGCAACCACCAGGGCCGACCTGCCCACCTACAACATTGGAGAACCACATGAAGATCCGGACCAAGCTCACCGCAACAGCTCTCGCGGCAGGCAGCATCATCGGCGGTGGAGCCGCTCTGAGCATTAGCGCCGCCGAAGCAGCGCCCCCTGCTCTGCCG
>JAHFUU010000115.1 GCA_023264915.1 Microthrixaceae bacterium
GAAGCGGCATGTCGCGACCGCGGCGTCACCGATCCCAAGGTGCTGGAGGACTGCATCCTGGACCTCACCCAGACAGGGCTGATCACCATGGCCGAGTCCCTCGCTGTCGACGAGGCCGTCCAGCATCAGGCCGCCGACGAGCGGTTCCGGCACTTCGGGACCGTGCTCAGCGGAGAGGTGAAGGCAAAGGAGCAGACAGACAGCTTCCAGCTCGACTTCGACTCAGGCGACGCGATCTTCATAGGGGGCCGCAGTGAGACCGAGTGCGCGGATGGGGGCCTCGACGTGGAGGTGCTGGGCCCAGACGGCAAGAGACTCGCGGACCAGTTCGGATGCATCCTCGGCCGGGTCGATCTACCCCAGCGTGGCAGGTACACGTTCGTGGTGAACCGAGTCGCGGGCCGGGTCGGTTCATACCGGGTTCCTGTCAAGCTGATCCGACCTGACCGCATCCAGACCGCACATCTGGGCGATGTGCTCTCCGGAGAGTTCGATGAATACGGCCAGCACGACATCTTCACCTTCGAGGCAGGAGGCGAGAACGCCGCGATCGCACAGCCTGACTGCACCGGCAACGGGATCGAGGTGAAGATCGTCGGACCGGACGGGAAGACCGTTGTGAGCGCCGGGGCTTGCAGCCTCGGACCAGTCAAGCTCGACCAGAGAGGCACCTATCGGGTTGTCATCGATGCCGGCAGCACCGGAAAGGGCCCGTACAAGCTTCCTCTTCGAGTGGTCTGACGTGGCACCCCCAAGTGGTCTTGGTTCCGAGCCGGGCGTGTCCCTGCCTGTCCTGTTGGGTCGGGCACGGGGTTGGCGATCGCCGCGGGAGCTCCCGAGACACTGCAAGCTGAGACGCCGCAAGCTGAGACGCTGCGAGCTGAGACGCTGCAAGCTGAGAACGGAACGTCTTGTGTGGGTGGCTCTGGTGGCGAGCCTGTTGATCGGATGCGGGTCGCAGTCACCAGCAGGTTCAGGGGGCTCGGCAACGGCCACCGAAGCCGCTCGGGTCCCACTGCCGGCCACGACGCCCCCTCGAGAGACGGCCCCTCGAGAGACGGCCCCTCGAGGAAGCGGCGCATCGTCTCCGGTCAAGCACTTCGGACCGGCCGCGGTGGCACTTCCCGCTGGAGACGTCGACCAGACGTCACCGAAGGGCAGCAACGGTGTCGCGTGGGACGGCCAGCGCCTTTGGGTTGCCGACCTCACGGGTGGGCAGATACTGGCAGTCGAACCGCGGACGGGTTCTATCCTCGGCCGTTTCGGCGAGCAGGCTGGCGTGACCGGGGGGCCTGACGATCTTGCAGTTGGCCCGGACGGGGCGATCTACTGGACCGGCTTCAACGACGGCACGATCGGCCGTCTGGGTGCAGACGGCAAGGGTAGGGCCATAGCCAACGTAGGTGCGGGAGCCAATCCGATCGCGTTCTCGCCCGAAGGCAAGCTCTTCGTGGGCCGTGCTGTAACCGCCGAAGGGCTCTATGAGGTGGATCCGGCTGGTGTGGCACCCCCGAGGCTGGTGACTGCTACTACGGGAAACGTGAACGGCTTCGCGTTCGGTTTCGATGGTGCGATCTATGGGCCGCGCTACTCGGCCCAGGAAGGGTCGGTCGTGCGGATCGATCCCAACACCGGAGAGACGTCTGAGATCGTCGGTGGACTCGGCTTCGTGGCTGCGTTGAAGTTCGGGCCCGGTGGCAAGGCCTACGTCCTGTCTTCGGTGCCGGAGCAGTTGCTTTCCGTCGATCTGTCCACCAGGCAGGTCTCGCCATACGCGATGCCAGCCACCAGGGCGGTCGACAACCTGGCCTATGACGACGATGGCTCCTTCGTCGTCTCGGGTTTCAACGAACCGGTGCTGTCGATCATCCCGCCAGGCGGCACCGAAGTGCACAGCATGAGGATCGGCAAGAGCTGACAGACATGCCGCCCGCGCGGGAACGCCAAACCGTCGGGGTGCAGCGCCCGAAACGACCGGTACCGCAAGGGTGTGCTCTGGAGGTATCAGGGTCCTGACGTGGGTGCGGAGTCGTTGTGGACGTGGGGAGCGGCCGCCGTGGGGAGCGGCCGTCTTCGCGTTGCCGCGAGTACGGTGACCGAGATGTCAGAGGAAGCGAGACTCAAGTGGTTGCGTCGCGTGCTCGTAGTGACAGGCGTCCTCTTCGTCTGCGCATCCTCGCTGCTGTTCCTCTGGCCGAGCGGCTGGCGTTGGGAGCCGAACCAGACGTTCTACGAGGAGATGATCTTCGGGATCTACGCCACGCTCGGTGTGTTCTTGGTGCTAGCGGCCCGCGACCCCGAAGCAAACCTCAGCTTGATCTGGTTCGTCGTGTGGTCGAGCCTGGTGCACGGCGCGATCATGGCTCTTCAGGCGTTGACAGACCCGGTTCACCGTGGTCACCTCGTGGGCGACGTCCCCGCCCTGCTGCTGGTGGCTGGCCTGCTCGTGTACCTGACGCCCCGCCGCCAGCGCGATGCCGAGCAGGCCCCGGCCGACGCGCTCCCCGAGGACTGACGCCGACGCTCCTCCGCGCGGATGCCGGCGTCGGCCGTCATCGTCGGACTTCGAGCCGAGTACGCTAGGTGCGATGGTCTCCGCACTGACCTCGGGCATGCACCGAATGACCGCCGATGAGTACTTCGCCGTCGCCGCAGCCACCGGTCGTGAGCGGACTGAGCTGATCGAAGGGTTCGTCTACGACATGTCGCCCGAACATCTGCTGCATGCTCGGATCGTGATGGCGTTGGCGCAGAGCCTGGCGGACCTGCGCCCCGATCTCGGTGTTGTCCCCAGCGTAAGTGTGCGCCTGGATGAGCTGACGGTTCTCGAACCCGACGCAGTTGCCTACAGCACAGCCGATGCTCGCGACGACGCACCACTGGATGCCGACCGTGTCCGAATCCTCGTCGAGGTCTCCGTCTCGACGATGACCCGAGACACGGACATGAAGATGTCGATCTATGCGAACGCAGGCATTCCCGACTACTGGGTGGTCATCCCGAAGAGCGGCATCCTGCTGCGGTACACGGATCCGACCGAGGGTGGCTACGAGACGGTGCGGGAGCACGCGTTCGACGTCGACGATCCAGCGAGTCTGGTTCGCTTCCTGTTGGCCGGGTGAACCGACGATCGGCTCGATTCGAGGCTGGGACGTGGGTACCGCGACGGAGCAGAATCCCACGATGGGGAGCTCGAGAGGCGCTGCGCGAGCAAGCTGACACCCGAAGAAGAGGCGGTCCAAGAAGGGCTTGATCGTTCGTGGACCGCCCCACAGGCGACGCAGGAAGCTCCGCAGGCTTGCGCGGAGCTGGAGCAATTGATCCAACGGGTCAACACTCGAGCGCGGCGTGATCTCCAAGGAAGGGTCCCTCTCGCAGACCCGAGCCTGCCGAGCAGTGCTGGACCGCGGTAGTCGGCCGTAGCGTCGCATCTACGATCTGGTTGTGACAGACGAGACTTCGAGTGGAGTCGCCGAGGAGCAGGCACCCGTTCGAAGAACCCGACGGTCAACCCTGCGTCGGGTGACAGTTGGACTCTCGCTCTGTCTGGTGTTGCCAGTTCTCCTTGTCGCTGCCGTGCCCATCTACGGACGGACCGGTGGCGGCGTGACTGTCGCGTTTCCCGATGGCGAGAAGGCAGACGACGACACCGATCTCGACGAGGCAGGCCGCAGCGAAGGCCTCCGGTTGGCAAGGCTCTCGGGTCCAGCACCGGACGACCGGCAGGGCAATCCGGTTCGCAGAGTCGAGCGCATCTTCCCAGTGGGCGATCACACGTCGCTCATCGCTGACCAACACGGATCGGGCGGATCTCCCTGGGTGCAGTGCAGCGTCCCCGAACTTGTCTGCCAGGAGATCGGCTTCGGGACGGCTCCTCGTGACTCGAATTGGGATCTCGTCGGGATCGTGCAGCCGAAGAAGTAGTGGCGGCACGACTGGCGCTCGCGAGTCGAGCCAGTGCAGCGGAACGGTGCTCTGAGTGGCTGTAGGTCGTTGCATCGGTGGTGGTCCGCCAGCGGCTCCCGATGGTCGCACACGCCTACACCTTCGGCTCGCGGACGGCTCGACGGCTGGGGCAGAAGGGAGGCCGACGGCCTTGGTCGGTCATGCCGGAAGGCCATGCCTGGGGGGCGCAACCCCCGAAGGCAACTACCCTGGGAGAAGTGGTCTCGCGATGGTCTCAGTCCGACCTCGTGACGCTCACGCGGCGACACGGCGGGATGGTCATTCGTGCGCAAGCTCTGGCGTGGGTGGCAACTCTGGCCATCGCGTGCTCGCCGCCGTCTTCGACTGCTGGAAGCCCGTCAACCACGAGGAGTCCCTCAGAGGCCTGCCACCACTCGGCGGTCCCGTTGATCGCCGATGCGTCGTCTGGGAACGTGCGGGGAATCGAGGAGCACTTGGCGCGGGGTGAGAGCCCGAACATCGAAGCCGAGAACGTGACTCCGATCCTCTGTGCCGGGTATGCACTGCACGCCGACGCTGTCACCGCGCTGGCAAAGGGCGGTGGCCGGCTCAACGATCCCGAGCTCTTGTCGTGGATCATCGAGCTGCAGAACCCTTCAGTGGCGGCGGCTCTGCTCGATGCGGGGACCAGTCCGAACGATAGATCGCCCCTCGTGCTGGCCGCCGGCGGAACTCCGTCGGGTCTCCCAGGCACCGGTTCGGTCGCTTCGGAGTTGGACAAGATCGCTGCATCACTGCTCGACCATGGCGCTGACCCGAACGGAGGAGTGAGAGGCCCCTCCCCGTTGCTGTGGGCAGCTGTTCGCGGAAGGTCGACGCTGGTCGCGATGCTGATCGCCAAGGGAGCGGACCCGAACCACGGAGGTCGTGTCTCGGCGTTCTTGATCAAGGGGGCGCTCGAGAACCCATGGCTCATGCCGTTGTCGAGCAACTCGTCCTCGGTCCCCGTCGACCTCGTTCCCGAGCCGATTGCCGATGAGATAGACAACGTGCCCCCGCTCGTTGGGGCGGCCTGGTACGGCCAGGTTGAGGTCTCACGCGAGCTCATCGAGGGCGGTGCGAACGTGAACCTCGCGAGCGACAGCTCCTTCACCCCGTTGTACGCAGCGGCCGTTCGTGGTGACTCCGCCATGGTTCAGCTGCTCCTCCTGCATGGTGCTGCTCGCAGGCCCGACGTCAGGGCCGGTGTGCGCACACCCGCTGACGCGGCGGCGGCCGCAGGCCACCGGGAGATCGCAGCCTTGCTCGAAGGTGTTGTGCAGTAGCAGGTCGAAAGCGAGTCCTCCCCGCTCTCCATGTCACGCGCGCGCGGATGCAAGTCGGTCGAGGTCATCGCCGACGACGTCGAGCACGACCAAGTCCTTGCGACCAAGTCCTTGCGACCAAGTCCTTGCGACCAAGTCCCTGCGACCAAGTCCCTGCGACCGAGTCGACGCCTTGGCGGCATCGAACCCGAGCCCCTGGTTCGCGACCCAACGAGAGCAAGACGAGGCACCCAACGGGCTGCCGGCACCGGGACTTGGCCCGCAACCGTCGTGGCGGCCACGCGCCTCCCGCGCCGACAACGACCGATGTCTGAGTTAGGGATCGAGGACGACGAACTCCGACGGGACGACGACCTCTTGACTATCGGTAAGGCCGCCGGTCCTCGAGCCGTACTCGAGAGGGAACCCGTAGGTAGGGTCGAATGACGCGTAGATCACCGTGCAGTATCTGCACTCGTTCGGGTCTGTCATGGCACCCGTGTCCAACTTCGGTGTGGTGCTCATTGCGGCCACTTCAGCGAGTGCTCTCCCCATCGAATCGAAGATGGGATCCACGGCCAGCGCATCGGTGTTCGTCTCGGTACCCGTGGCCGGTGGGCGCCTCGTCACGTTGACGATCCGATGGCCGAGCACCTCCACCTCAACGCTCGGCTCGCTGCAGAAGCAGTACTGCTCGTATGTCCAGCGGTAGTGGTTCGGTCGATGATCGTTCCAGAACTTGCGCGCCGCCCGATACACGTCCGCGCTCAGCGAAGGTGAAATCGCGAATCCAGCTGCCTGACTCGCAGTGGGTGCCGGAAGTCGCATGACTCGCGTCGTCGAGGGAGCCCGAGTGACCTGACTTCCAGTGGAGACATCCGTGCCTGAGCACGCGGTGCCGAACAGTGCGAGGGAAACTGCGATGGTCACACCGACGATGGTGAGAGCGTCGTCCCGCATCCATACAGGATGGCACGCAAAGGACCGGCGTCTTCGTCGACGATGGGGCCGCCAGCGGCCCCCGTCAGTTCTGGCTGGGGGCGGTGTGTCGTTGCCAGGACTCGATGATGACGTCGCGGCCGTAGTAGGTGAGGCGCTCGCCTGTGCCGTACCAGTGCGCGCCGGGTTGGGGCAGTGGCGAGAGCGCCGGGTCGCCTTTGGTGGGGCGTGGGTTGACGGGCAGCACCTGGGTGCCGTCGGGACGCCAGAAGCCCTTGGTGCGCCCGCGGTCGGTCACCTCGACCCGCCAGCCAGGCCGATGCACCACTTGATGGTGATGCTTGCATAACAAGATGAGGTTATGGATGTGTGTCGGTCCTGCGTCGTCGGAGTGCTGAACGTGGTGCGCCACCAGGTACGCCTGGCGGTCACATCCGGGATAGGTGCAGGTCTTGTCGCGCTCGACCAGCGCCAGGACCTGCCTCTTGGTCGCCAGACGGGTGGGTGAGGTGACCGTGACAGGACTGCCGTGGCGTTTGAGGATCACCGCTATGTCAGCCATGCACAACAAGGGAGCGACCTCGGAGGGGTCGATCCCACCAAAGCCAGCCAGAGAGGCCCGGACCGCTCCGTGTGGCCCAGACCGACTCGGAGGTCTGCCCACACCGGGATCGCCCAAACCGGGATCGCCCAAACCGGGATCGCCCAAACCGGGATCGCCCAGGCAAGGGATCTCGGGTTCGTAGCCCGCAGCGGGGCACTTCGTGCTGCCAGGGTCACCAGCGAGCACGTCCCCTGGGTGCCCGCCGCCGGGGTGCTCGGCGCTCGGCCCGATCGGGTCTTCACCGATGCCAGATGGGTGGGCCTCGCCAGATGGGTGGGCCTCGTCGGAGGCAGGCTCGACGCTCTCGTCCTCGACGTCAGCGCTGTGGCCGCTCGGGGTCGTGTCGCTCGGGGTCGTGTCGCTCGGGGTCGTGTCGGTGGAGCTGAACGTGTCGCGGACGTCTTCGTCGCCGGCCTCACCGCCGTCTTCGCCGGCCTCAACATCGCTGTCGAGGTTGATGACGACTACGGCTCTGAACCGGTCAGGGATCACCCCAGCGGCGTCGGGGGCCTGATGGCTGGTGTAGGTGTCGATGATCTCGACCAACGCTTCGAGCTCACCAGCACGCTGGCGCTTGGGGCGCACCTTGTCGGGGTTCTGTTGTGGTGCGGCTTGGCCAACCGCGTCCAGATCGGATTGGGCGTGCTCT
>JAHFUU010000116.1 GCA_023264915.1 Microthrixaceae bacterium
GCGATTTCGCTGCGACCGGATGGGGAGGCCAGGAGCAGGCCCAGGGCCCTTCCAGGGTGCTCGGGCCGCTGAGCCTGGCGGCGGTGCTGGTGGTCCTGTGGTACTTCGGCGGCATTGCGATGGTCGTCGTCGTCCTGGCGCTGATCCTGTCGATCGTGCTGCACGAGCTCGGTCACTTCCTCACGGCCAAGTGGGCGGGCATGAAGGTCACCGAGTTCTTCGTGGGCTTCGGTCCCCGGATCTGGAGCATGAGCCGCGGCGAGACCGAGTACGGCGTCAAGGTCATCCCCGCGGGTGCCTACGTGCGGATAGTCGGCATGCACAACCTCGAGGAGGTCGACCTTGCGGACGAGGGCCGGACCTACAGGTCAAAGCCCTACCCCAAGCGGCTCATGGTCATCCTGGCCGGCCCCCTGATGAACATCCTCCTCGGGTTCTTGCTGTTCGTCGTGGTGTTCGCCGCGTTCGGGCCCCGCGATCCGGGCCTATGGTCAGTCAAGAGCGTCACGCCGGGAAGCGCTGCGCAAGCCGCTGGCCTCCGCCCTGGCGACCGGGTTCTCGCCATCGACTACCAGAGGTTCAGCACCTTCTCAGAGATGCGGAACGTGCTCGACAAGCGTGCGGGTCAGCAGGCCGACATAACCGTTCTGCGAGACGGCAAGACGATCACCCTCGCCGAGAAGCCTCTCGGGTGGCGCGTCAACGCAACCGGCGCCGCAGCCATATCTGGCATGAAGGCCAACGACGCGATCCTCGACCCGGCCAACGAGAACGCGGTCCGGCCCGGCACCTATGCCGACTTCGCTGACGAGCTCGCACGGGGCAGCGGCCCCTACAAGTTCAAGTTCCAGCGCGGCTACTACATCTACGAGAACACCGTGGACCGACCGCTCAAGGTTCCAGCCGACGGCGCGTCCGGGTTCTTCGGGATCAGCCAGGACGACCCGCCCCGCGTGCGTGATTCGATCCCCGGCGCGGTCTCTCGTGCCCTCAGCAGCATCGGGTCGGTGGTCACTGACAGCGGAAAGGGATTGGCCCGGCTCTTCTCCTTCTCGGGCCTCCAGCAATATGCCGGAACCGTCGCGGACGGCGTCTCGGGCACACCGTCTGTGGGATCCAACGTCGTCGAGCTGCGCAAGGCGGACGGCGCGCCCGAGGACGCCCCCCGTTCCGGTGGCCAGGCCCAGGACAGGCCGATCTCGATCATCGGTGCGATCAAGGCCACAAGTGACGTCGCCCGGACCGATGTCGGGGATGCGCTGTTGATGCTCGCGGTCATCAACCTGTCCCTCGGCCTGTTGAACCTCCTGCCCTTCCTGCCGCTTGACGGTGGGCATGCCGCGGTTGCGACCTATGAGGCCATCCGGAGCCGGCGCGGGCGCCCCTACCGGGTCGACATGGCCAAGCTCATGCCGGTCACCTACGCGTTCCTCGCCTTCTTGTTGCTGTTCGGCCTCAGCGCCATGTTCCTCGACATCCGTAGCCCCGTCGTTCCCTGACGGCCAGCGCCGACTTGGTGGCGGGCCGTTCGCGCCCGACGAGCACCTATCGTGTTGGCGTGAGCTTCGAGCGGCGCAAGACCCGTCAGATCCAAGTCGGCAAGGTCCCTGTCGGTGGCGGAGCGCCCATCTCGGTGCAGTCGATGACCACGACCAAGACCGCCGACGTCGAGGGCACCCTTGCCCAGATCTACGCCCTGGCTGGGGCGGGCGCTGACATCGTGCGCTGCACCTGCAACGAGGTCGAGGCCGCCGAGGGGTTGGCACAGATCGTTCCCCGCTCGCCGGTGCCGATCGTGGCGGACATCCACAACAACTACAGGCGCGCTCTCGAGGCGATCGAGGCAGGGGTCCAATGCATCCGGTTGAACCCCGGCAACATCAAGCGACCTGAGCACATCAAGGTGGTCGCGTCCGAATGCAAAGACCGCGGGATACCGATCCGCATCGGAGTCAACGGGGGCTCGCTGGACGACAAGCTGTACAAGGCCCACGGCAACAAGGTGACTCCCGAGGCAATGGTCGAGTCAGCCCGGGCCGAGATGGCCCACCTGGCCGAGATCGGCTTCGATGACGTGAAGGTCTCGGTCAAGGCGTCTTCGGTGCCCCTGATGGTCGAGGCTTACAGGCAGCTCGCCGACGACCCGTACTTCATCGACCAAGACGGTGCCTCGGTACCGCTGCACCTCGGGGTCACCGAAGCCGGACCGATGCCGACGGGCCTCCTGAAGGCCACCGCCGGGCTGGCAACCCTGCTGCTCGAAGGTGTCGGAGACACGATCCGGTACTCCTTGACAGCTGATCCCGTCGAGGAGGCCCGAGCCGGCCGCCAGCTCCTCGAGGCTCTCGGCCTCAGGGAGCGCAAGGGGCTGGACCTGATCGCATGCCCGTCGTGCGGGCGCGCCGAGGTCGACGTCATCGATGTGGCAAGCCGGGCCCAGGCGGCACTGGACCGGATGGACATCCCGATCCAGGTCGCCGTCATGGGATGCGTGGTAAACGGTCCCGGCGAGGCGCGCGAGGCCGATCTCGGCATCGCCGCAGGGCGCGGCAAGGGCCACCTGTTCGTCAAGGGGCGAGTCGTCAAGGTCGTTCCCGAGCCCCAGATGGTCGATTCGCTTCTCAGATGGGCCGCCATCATCGACGACAAGGGGATCGACGAGGCGATCAAGCTCGGTGACCCGGCCGCCGCGGCCGAGGCCGAACGCGACAGGGCGGCGATGTTCGACGAGCAAGGCCTCGATGTCAACGACTCCGGCACCCGCATCGACCACATCCGCCGGCTCGATGCAGACCTGCCCGAAGGCGAGTAGCGGGTTGCCTTGGGGGGCTGCGCCCCCTCGCTGGCGCTCGGGTGCTCCCAATCACCGTCGGGCGAGTCCCTTGCGGTCCAGCGCCGCTCGGCAGGACGGGCTCGAACGCTACGATCCGACGCCATGGCCAAGGCCCCCGTCCTCACCCCCCAAGCTGAGGACTTCCCTCGCTGGTACCAAGACGTCGTAGCCAAAGCAGAGCTGGCCGAGAACGGTCCGGTCAGGGGCACGATGGTGATAAGGCCCTACGGGTACTCGCTCTGGGAGAGGATGCAGGCCGAGGTCGACCAGCGGATCAAGGCCGCCGGTGCCCGCAATGCCTACTTCCCCCTGTTCATCCCCCAGGCCTACTTCGAGCGCGAAGCCGATCACGTCGAAGGCTTCAGCCCAGAGCTGGCCGTGGTCACCGTGGCAGGTGGCAAGGTTCTCGATGAGCCGGTCGTCGTGCGGCCGACCAGCGAGACGGTCATCGGCGAGCTCATGGCCAAGTGGGTGCAGTCCTACCGCGACCTGCCGCTTCTGTTGAACCAGTGGGCCAACGTCGTCCGCTGGGAGCTGCGCCCGAGGGTCTTCCTGCGCACGACCGAGTTCTTGTGGCAAGAGGGCCACACGGCCCATGCCACCAGTGAGGATGCGGCCGCCTACGCCCGCCGGATCGCGCACGACGTCTATGAGGACTTCATGGTCAACGTGTTGGCCCTGCCCGTCGTGGTCGGGCGCAAGACGGCAAGCGAGCGGTTCCCCGGGGCCGTCAACACCATCACCTGTGAAGCGATGATGGGCGATGGCAAGGCTCTCCAGAACGGGACCAGCCACGAGCTCGGCCAGAACTTCGCGAGCGCCTTCGGCATCGGGTACCTGGATGACCAGGGAGCCCAGCAGACGGCATGGACCACCTCGTGGGGAGTCTCGACCCGCATGGTGGGCGGTCTAATAATGGGACACGGCGACGATCGCGGGCTCAAGGTGCCGCCGCGGCTCGCGCCGATCCAAGCCGTGGTCGTGGCCGTGAGGGACGACGACGCGGTCCTCGAGAGGTGCCGGGAACTCGCCGCAGAGCTGGCCGGTTCAGGCGTGCGTGCCGAGCTGGACGTGAACGTCGAGGTCTCGATGGGCCGGAGGGTGACTGACTGGGAGCTCAAGGGGGTGCCGGTCAGGCTCGAGCTCGGCCCTCGGGATCTTGCCGACGACGCCGTGACCCTGGTCGGCCGGATCTCCGGGACGAAGGCGTCGGTCCCGCTGGCGGGCGTGGGGCGGGCCGTGGCCGACGCGCTCGATGCCCAGCAATCCGAGATCCTCAGCCAGGCCACTGACCGGCGAGACTCCCGGACCGCTGAGTGCGCTGGCTTCGAGGACACCCTCGAGGCGGCCAGGTCAGGATGGGCAAGGGTCAGCTGGGATGCGCTCGGCCGCGAGGAGGGCGAGGCTCTCCTCGCCGAGAGCTCGGTGAGCGTGCGGTGCCTCGTCCGGCCCGACGGGTCGCTTCCGCTGGCTGACAGCGAGCCGGACCTCGTCGCGGTGTGCGCACGCGCCTACTGATCCAGGCCTCTCCGCGTCGCGGGCCGGCGGCGAGTTGAGTTATACTCGCCCCGCAATCCATTCGATCCCTTTCGAAGGAGGCGTGGGTCCAACCCACGCCTTTCGTTTCGCAAGGGGCGGGTTCTCGGGAAGGTCTCTTTCCATTCGTGAGGACGAATGGATGCCCTGCTCAGCGGTGAGCTGCAACAAGACGAGCCAAGATCTACCACAAGGAGAGGAGCCGACTCGATGAGCGACGTTGCCACTGAACGTCTCCGATCCGTGATCGAGCCGGCCCTTGACGTGACCGGGCTCAGCTTGTTCGATCTCACCCATAGCGGCGGCAAGGTCGTCGTCACCGTCGACAGCCCGGCCGGTGACCTCGACATGGCGGCCATCGCGGACGCGACCAGGGCGATCTCACGGGCGCTCGATGCCGCCGACCCGATCTCGAGCAGGTACACCCTCGAGGTGACCAGCCCGGGCATCGAGAGGCCCCTGCGTACGCCCGAGCAGTTCGCTTGGGCCGTGGGCCGCGAGGTGACCGTGCGCACCACCCCCGAACACGAGGGGGAGCGACGCTACACGGGCACTCTGGTGGCCGTCGAGGACGACTCGATCACCATCGGCGTCGCCTCGACGCCTCCAGGTTCGGTGTCGGTGCCCCTTGCTGACATCCAAAGAGCCCGGACGGTCTTCGATTTCGACGCCGAGCTGCGGGCCTCGAAGAACAAGAGCACTCCTGTTCCCGAGGGCCAGAGCACTTGCGGACAAGGCGATCGCGGCCAGGCCGCTCGCAGAGAGGCTGGAAGGAAATGAACACCCCGGAGTTGATGGATGCCCTCGGTGCAGTCGCGGTCGACAAGGGCATCTCGGTCGACACCTTGCTCGGTGTGCTCGCCGACGCTCTCGAGTCGGCCTACAAGCGCATACCTGGTGCCGAGGAGTACGCCTGGGTCACCCTCGACCCCGACAGCGGCGACATCCGCGTCATGGCGCAGGAGCTCGACGATGACGGCGAGCCCCAGGGTGCCGAGTTCGACGTCACGCCCGAAGACTTCGGCCGCATCGCCGCCCAGACCTTCCGCCAGGTGATGAGCCAGCGGATCCGCGAGGCCGAGCGAGAGCTCAAGTACGAAGAGTATGCGGGCCGCGAAGGCGACATCGTCACCGGCATCATCCAGCAGAGCGATTCGCGATACACCTTGCTCGACCTGGGCAGGGTAGAGGCCTTGCTGCCCCAAGCAGAGCAGGTCCCATATGAGCGCCCCGAGCCGGGCGCGCGGGTCAAGGCTTACATAGTCGAGGTGCGCCGCACCGCCAAGGGCCCCCAGATCGTGGTGAGCCGAACCCATCCTGGGCTGGTCAAGCGCCTCTTCGAGCTGGAGGTACCCGAGATCGCCGACGGGGTCGTCGAGATCCGGGCCTGCGCGCGAGAGCCCGGGGCCCGAACCAAGATCGCCGTCTGGTCAAACGACTCGAACGTGGATCCGGTCGGTGCCTGTGTCGGGGCCCGGGGAGCCCGTGTCCGGATGGTCGTGAACGAGTTGCGTGGCGAGAAGATCGACATCGTTCCGTTCTCTGACGACCAGGCCGATTTCGTCATGAAGGCCTTGTCGCCGGCGAAGGTCAAAGAGGTAAGGATCGACGACCAGACCGGCAACGCCACCGTCATCGTCCCCGACTACCAGCTGTCGCTGGCCATCGGCAAGGAAGGCCAGAACGCCCGTCTCGCTGCCCGTCTCACCGGATGGCATGTCGACATCAAGAGCGAGTCAGAGATCGCTCAAGCCGACGAGTTCGGCGAGCAGGATTGGGCCGAAGGCGAGTGGATCGTCGATCCGAAGACCGGCGAGGAGGTCTGGCAGCCAGCCGAAGGGGGCGCGGCCATATCAGCCAGGGACTGGGCCGAGGCGGCCGAGAGTGCCGCCGAGGTGGCAGCCGAGGTCGCGGTCGAAGCGGCCGGCATAGCAGAGGTCGCCAGGAGCACCGGGGACGTCCATGCAGCCGAGGATGCCGCCGAGGCCGCCGAGGTCGCCGCCGCTGCCGCCGAGGTGGCCGCGGCGGTAGCTGAGGCGACAGGCGACGAGGAGGCCTCGGTGGCCGCAGATGCCGCCGCAGATGCCGCCGCAGATGCCGCAGCCTCTGCTGAGATCACCGCCGAAGAGGCCGAGGTAGCAAGCATCGAACAGCCTCCCTCTGATGAGGAGAGATCCGGAGGCGGCTCTTAGGGCTTTGCACGACTTCGTCTGGGACCCCCGGGCCGCGCGACAATAGAGGGTCGCGCTCCCTGGGTCACCAGGGCCTGCTCGCCTGAGACCCAGTCTCGGGTGCCACCGTCCCATCCGGGACCCGTCAATCGAAAGAAACCTCAGATTGCCGCCCAACATCCGCGTCTATGAGCTCGCCCGCGAGCTTGGCTTGACCAACAAAGAATGCATCGACCTCTGCGAGGATCTCGGCATCGGCGTGAGGAGCCATTCCTCCAGCGTGGTCGAAGCGCAAGCCGATCGCGTCCGCCGAAAGGCCGAGCGCGAGGGGCTGGTCCGCGAGACGCAACCCGAAGAGCCCAAGAAGGCAACCAAGGCAACCAAGGCCACCAAGGCAACCAAGGCCACCAAGGCCACCAAGGCAACCAAGGCCACCAAGGCCACCAAGGCAACCAAGGAGGCGGACGCGACCAAGGTCGCCAGCGCCGCGGACGCGGTCAACGCGCAGGCTGTACCGCCCACCGACATCAAGCCCGAACCCAGCGAGGGTGCGGCCGCAACGCCGAAGGTGGCGATGAAGCCGGCGCCGAGGTCGTCTGAGGCTCCAGCCGCCCAGGCCGGGACGCAGCCCGGGTCAGGCCGCGATGCCGGGGCCGCCGCGCCAGAACCTGCCGAGGAGCCGCCGCGACCCAAGCGTGTCGTCACATCCAGTGGCAGCGAGCATCCCCCCCGGCCACCCAGATCCGAAGCGATCCCGGCACCAACCCCGGTTGCCCCAGCGCCTCACCCAGCGCCTCACCCAGCGCCTCACCCAGCGCCGTCACCCGCCA
>JAHFUU010000117.1 GCA_023264915.1 Microthrixaceae bacterium
TCATCGGCTCGCTCTCCGGTCACCACTCTCGTTCCTGTCAGGCGGCTGATGTGGGAGTGCAGCGAGTAGGTCGGCTCGAACATCGCCACAGCGCGCCCCGAGCCGCCATATGTCAACAGCAACGTCTGGAGCACCTCGTTGGAGCCGTTTGCCACGAAGACCTGTGTGGGATCGACCGCGTGCAGATCTGCGATCGCTTGGCGCAGCCCGGTTGCAGCGCGGTCCGGGTAGCGGTTCCAGCGGATGGAAGCGAGCGCCGCGGCAAGCTCTGCCTCCCACTCGGCCGGAGGCGGGAGAGGTGACTCGTTGGTGTTGAGCCGAACTGCAACCTCGATCTGGGGCGAGTGGTAGCCCTCGGCGAGAGTCAGGTCGTCCCGTGGCCGGATCATGGGTGCTCCTGTTCGGCGAGGTCGCTGCAACGGAGCCTGACGGACTCGGCGTGAGCCGGAAACCCTTCGGTTTCGGCCATCGTGATCACCTGCTGGGCGACCCGCGAGAACCCGGCCCGGTCGACCGTCACGAAATGCACCTGCTTGACGAAGTCGTCGATCGTGAGCGCCGAGCCGAACCTGGCCGATCCGAACGTCGGCAGCACATGTGAGGGCCCAGCCACGTAGTCGCCGAGCGAAGCCGGGGAGAGGACCCCGCAGAACACCGCGCCAGCGTTGGTGATCAGGGGCACCAACGCCTGGGGATCGGCGTTCAGCAGCTCCAGATGCTCGGGGGCGATCTCGTTGGAGACCTCGATCGCTCTGGCAGGCGAGTCGACGAGCACGACGTGACCGCCCTCGGCGAATGTCGCCTCGATGTCGGCGCGCCGCGGCGAGCGTGCCACGAGCTCAGAGATCGCCTCGTCGACCCTGTCGGCCACCTCTGGCACCCAGGTGACAAGCCATGCAAGCCCGCTCGGACCATGCTCGGCCTGCACCATCACGTCTATCGCTGCATAGCGCACCGGGGTCGTCTCGTCGGCGACCACGACGACCTCTGAAGGTCCCGCGAACGCCGACGGTATCCCGACGCGACCCGACACCTCGCGCTTGGCCAACGCCACATATGTGTTGCCCGGCCCGACGATCACGTCGACCGGTGCGACCGTGGCAGTACCGAAAGCCATCGCGGCGATGGCCTGGGCACCGCCTACCGCAAAGACCTCGTCGACACCGGCGATCGCAGCCGCGGCGAGCACCGGTCGAGCTACCGACCCTGTGGAGCGGTCAGGCGGCACGCACAGGGTGACCCGCCCGACCCCCGCCACCCGGGCAGGGACCGCCGTCATCAACACAGTGGAGGGGTAGGCACCCCGGCCACCCGGGACATAGACCCCAGCGCTGTCGACGGGGATCGCTCGACTCTCGACGACGATGCCGCCGCGCTCGTAGGTGTGGTCGGGCCGTCGCTGGGTCAGGTGGAAGGCCTCGATCGAGGCCTTGGCCTCGACGAGTGCCCCGACCAGCTCGGGTGGGCTCGAGTCGACAGCGGCCTGGAGCTCAGCGTGAGCAACACGCATCGTGTCGGGCTGGAGCCTCACCCCGTCGAAGCGCTCGGTGTACTCGAGGACCGCCTTGTCACCGTGCTCTCGCACCGTGGCCAGGATCTCGCGGACCGCCTGGACCGGTCCCTCACCAGCGACGTCCGGGCGGGGCAAGCGCTTCCCAAGATCGCCCGTGAAGCCCCGAAGGTCGAGGCGGTTCAGCACGGTGCGGAGGTCGTGGGCCGGCGGGGCCGGGCTTGTCTGGCAATGGCGGCCATGGGTGGACCAACGTAGTGGGGCGAGCCATCGTTCCGAAACCGGTTGCCCACCTGAGCGCCACGGGAGATGAGCCGTCCCCGATCCCCAGCCACAAGGCCGCTCGGGCCGGGGCCAAGCCTCTAGGAGTCGCGATGCATCCCGAACGCGCTGAGCTGTCCTCTGTCGCAAGCACCCTGGAGGAGATCTGCCGGAGAGTCGCCGCCGCGGCAGACCGCTCGACCCACAGCAAGGACGAGGCCCTGGCCTCAGGCCTTTATGAGGTCGAGCGCTCGTTGCAGGCGGCCGAGCGTCGCCTCTCCTCGGTCGTGTCGCGCCTGTCGCGCTGAAGAGGACGGGTAGGGAGAAGCGCAACGGGTGACCGGGGCGCCTCTTCCAGGCCTGGGTGGTGCGAACCGTGAGCGGCAGCGAGCAGGCCACCACCGGGTGCGAGCGGCACCCGGTCAGGGGTCGACCATCCGCTCACGGTCACGGTCGCTGGCGGCCCGGGCCAAGCCCCGTTCGTGCCACCGGGTGCAAAAAGAAGGCCGGCGCCCCAAGGGGCGCCGGCAGGCGACACTGGGCGGCGGATCCCAGACGTGTCGCCAGGTACCAGGTGGCGGGAACCTGGTCCTGTTACCTTAACCCATCGCCTCGCCCGAGGAAACCTGGAAGCCGGTTTTCCTGTGCGTGGAACGGGGCCGGCGCCACCCGCTCACACCATCGAGCCAGGGCAGAAGTCTGCCAGGACGCACTCGCCGCACTTGGGCCGGCGCGCGACGCAGACCCTGCGACCATGCAGTATCAGCCGCAGGCTGAAGTCGCCGCGCTCCCTCGCTGGCACCATGGGATCGAGGACCGACTCGATCTTGACCGGATCGGTCTCCTCTGTGAACCCGAGGAGATGCGACAGGCGGGTCACGTGGGTGTCCACAGGTAGGCCCGGCAGGCCCATGGCAACGCTTCGCACGACGTTGCCCGTCTTGCGACCCACACCTGGCAAGGACACGAGATCCCTAATGCTCGCCGGCACCTCACCGTCGAAGCGTTCGACGACCGCTTCTGACATCCCGATCAGGTTCTTCGCCTTGTTCCTGTAGAAGCCGGTGGACCGGATGATCGCCTCGAGCTCGTCAGGATCTGCATGCGCGAGGTCCACTGGGGTCCGGTATCGACGAAAGAGCCTCGGCGTGACCATGTTGACCCTGACGTCGGTGCACTGGGCGGCAAGGATCGTCGCCACCAACAACTGGAACGAGTCCTTGTGGTCAAGCTCTCACTGCGCTTGGGGGTACTCGATGCCAAGCCGCCGGTTGGTCTCCCGCGCCCGGCCTGCTGCAGTTCGGGGCCTGACGAGACGCTCCTGCCGACCTGGGCCCGGGCCTGGCCGGGCAAGCTGTCTCGCGTCCACTGCCCGCACGCTATCGGTTGGCCGAACAACATCCGATACGTTGTGACCACATGCTGAACCTGTCGACCGTGCCCGAGCTGGCAGCCTCCGAGCGAGCCCCCCTCGACGCGATCGCCGACCAGCTCCGCGCACAGGTCACCAACCCGATCGGCATTCTGATGGGTGGAGGTGACCTGGCCAACGCCGCGCGGGTCGCGCAACGGGCGGGTGCCGAACGGTTGTTGCTCGAGCTGTTCCCTGGCGGGCCCGAGCATGACCTGATGGCATCGATGGCCGGGTTCACACGAACCCGCGTCGTGCTCCAGCTACGCCGCTCACTTCCCCTGGGCCCCCCCTGGGACCCCTACTCTCCGATCGAGGTCCGCGCGCTCAGGCCCGGTACCAGTGACGAGAAAGCCTGGCTGGAGCTCAACGCTCGAGCCTTCGCGTGGCATCCCGATCAGGGATCCTGGACGATGGACGACCTCCAGGCCCGGATGGCCGAGCCCTGGTTCGATCCCGACGGCTTCCTGCTGCACGAGCGTGACGGCCAGCTGATCGCATTCTGCTGGACCAAGATCCACGACGAGGAGGCGCCACCCGTCGGTGAGATCTTCGTCATCGGCATCGACCCGGAGTTCCAGGGCAAGGGCCTTGGCCAGCCCCTGACCTATGCCGGATTCGAATGGCTGGCCTCGCGTGGGCTCACCCAGGGGATGCTGTACGTCGAATCTGACAACCAGCCGGCCCTGCGGCTCTATGACCGCTTGGGCTTCCGGGTGGCGACCACGCACCGCTGGTACGAGCGAGCGCTCCGCTGAACCCAAGTGCTCGCGGCGCTCCGCCCCGGCCCGACCACGCGCCCACGGCACCGGCGAGCTCAGGCAGGCGAGCTCAGGCCGGCGAGATCAGGCAGGCGAGCTCAGGCCGGCGAGATCAGGCCGGCGTATCAGGCCGGCGTATCAGGCCGGCGTATCAGGCCGGCGTATCAGGCCGGCGTATCAGGCCGGCGTATCAGGCCGGCGTATCAGGCCGTCGAGACGCCTACCAGGTGACCCACGAAGTAGGTGATCCCAGCGGCCACCACAGCGACAAGGAGCTGCCGGCCTGCTGAGAACCACCAGCGTCGGTGGGTGAAAGAGGCGAGTGCCAGGCCTATGCCCATCGCGGACACCGCACCGAGGATGACCGATGTGATGACCGCAGCCTCGCCTATGAGGAAGAACCACGGAACCAACGGGATGATCGCCCCGACCGAGAACGCCAGGAACGACCCGACCGCCGCGCCGATCGGCGAGCCGAGAGAGCTGGGATCGATGCCCAGCTCCTCACGTGCGTGGGTCTCCAGTGCCCGCTCTGGATCAGCCATCATCTCCCGGGCCATCTGTTCGGCGGTCTCGGCATCGACACCCCGGGCCTCATAGAGCTGGGCCAGCTCGGCGAGCTCGAAATGAGGATCGCGTTCAAGGGCTATGCGTTCGATCTCGAGCTCACGCTCGAACAGCTCTGTCTGCGCCCTCATCGAGATGTACTCGCCTGCCGCCATCGACACAGCGCCGGCGATGAGCCCGGCGATGCCCGTGAGTCGTACGACCGAGGCTCCGGGGTTCGCGCCCGCCACCCCGAGGATCAACGACACGTTGCTCACCAACCCGTCGTTGGCCCCGAACACCGAAGCGCGCGCCACACCGCCCTGCACGTCGCGGTGGTGATGGTCAAAGGCCGGCCGTGCGTGCCCCGTCGAACGTGAGGATTCGGCTTGAACCATCACCAAACGCTAGCGGGGCTCCGCCCCGGCCCCCACCAGGTCGTGCCCCGGGATGAGATCGTCGGCCCCTCGTCTCTTGGGGCGCCGTCGGCGCTCGCACCTGGTTCCGTGGGAGCCCGCTCGCCGCCCTTAGGCTGCATTGGTGCCCAGCCCGTATGACCTTGACCGCGAAGGGCTGGCACAGCTGCTCACTGGAGAGCCCCCGTTCAGGACCCAGCAGGTGTGGGACGCGATCTACAGGCAACACCTTCGGTTCGACGAGATGACCTCTGTGCCCAAGGCGCTGCGAGCCCGCCTCGCAGCACAGCTCCCCGGGGCTCTCAGCGAGGAGCGAGAGTCGGTCGCCGGCTCTGGCCAGACGATCAAGTGGCTGTTGGGGTTGCCGGACGGGGCACGGATCGAGACCGTCCTCATGCACTACCCGGACCGCTCCACGGTGTGCGTGTCCACCCAGGCTGGCTGCGCGATGGCGTGTGGGTTCTGCGCCACCGGCCAAGGGGGGTTCCAACGTCAGCTCAGCGCTGGCGAGATCATCGAGCAGGTGATGCATGCCTGCCGCCGATCGCGGCCCCGACGGGTCTCACACGTGGTGCTGATGGGAATGGGCGAGCCTCTGGCCAACTACGACAACGTCTTGGCAGGGCTGCACCGGCTCCATGACGACGCTGGCATCTCCGCTCGGCATCTCACCGTCTCGACCGTAGGGTTGGTCCCCGGCATCGAACGGCTGGCTGGCGAGGCGCTGCCGGTGAACCTCGCCGTGTCCCTGCACGCAGCCAACGACGATCTTCGCAACGAGCTCGTCCCGATCAACCGTCGCTACCCCCTCGCCACGCTGAGCGCCGCGTGCCACCGGTACCTCCAGACGAAGAACCGGCGGCTGACCCTCGAGTGGGCACTCATCGAAGGCGTCAACGATCAGGCCGCCGACGCTGCGGAGCTTGCCGCATTCGCCAGACCGCTGCGGGCACACGTGAACCTGATCCCCCTCAACGCGACCGCCGGGTACGCGCTGCCCGGCAGCCGGCCAGAGAGGATCGCCACCTTCCGTGAGTGCCTGACGGACCTCGGGGTGAACGCGACCACGCGCCACAGCCGCGGTGCCGACATAGATGGAGCTTGCGGCCAGCTGCGAGCCAGCCAGCTCGGCTCTGGATCCAGCTTGCCGGCGACCTCGACTGGGGGGGACGTCACCAGCGGCACTGACGACCCCCCA
The DNA here is from genome assembly GCA_023264915.1 of Microthrixaceae bacterium. Classification (GTDB taxonomy): domain Bacteria; phylum Actinomycetota; class Acidimicrobiia; order Acidimicrobiales; family Acidimicrobilacustridaceae; genus JACPNV01. The sequence continues at coordinate 6,104 of JAHFUU010000117.1, forward strand.
GATGGGCCATGAACAGGCGACACCGAACCACGGTGACAACAGAGGCCATGACCATCCGCTCTCTGACTCCCACGCCTGGGTCCGGCGACTGGTCACCAGCAGGTGGACCAACGGAGGCCATGACGATCTGGTCTCCTTCGGGACTCAGCGGATCAGGACGGTGGTGCCCCCATGGGTGCGGATCGCGCGCTCGATCCTCTCACCTTCCTCCACCACCGCACCTGACCACACCACTGAACGATCAACGCTCCCCAGGACGCGTGCATCACCAATCACCGAGCGGTGGGCTGACCCCTGCATGAGCGCACCGGTCGACACGAGGGAATTCTCGCAGCCAGCAAGCGCCAGCGAAGCCATGTTGGCCGCGAGGTACCTCGCAGGGCTGCCGCAGTCGAAGAAGGGACCGCCGCAAGCAACGGTAACAAGGCGTCCCGCCTCTGCGGCGGGCGCGATGTTCGTCTGGTAGAGGCCTGACGGCAAGGCGTCGAGCCTCGCCACCTCGCGCCAGGGCAGGATCGTCGCAACCAACCGGCTCGTGCGGGTCAGCTGAGCTTGCCGTGAGGATGCCAACGCCACGGGGTCATGCAACAGGACCGACACCGCCTGGCCGTCCCAGGCCTTGACGAACGGGGACAGCTCGGTCAGGGACCAGGTGTCGCCGTTGACGACCAGGACGCCGCATCCGTCGATCCACCAACGGAGCTGACCGAGCGCCCCCGCCGTACCGAGCGCGCAGGGCTCCTCGACTGAGACCTGGACCCTGACATCCCGGGCCGTGCCACCCAGTCCGACCACATCGGTCAAACGGGTGCCCTCCGGGTCGCCCGCGAGGTGTGCAAGCATCAGGTCACGGTGGGCGTGCACGTTGACGGCAACGCGCTCGACGGCGGCCGCCACCCGGTCGACGGCCAGATCGACCAGGGCCACGTTGCCCACCGGGCAGAGCGGCTTGGGCAACAGGTCGGTCAACGGGGCGAGCCTGGTCCCCATCCCGGCAGCAAGGACGACCCCGACCACATCGGTCCGCCGATCAGGAATCGGCTCAGGCTTCGGCGCAGGCTTCGGCTCAGGAATCGGCTCTGGAATCGGCTCAGGAATCGGCTCTGAGATGGTTTGTGGCGCCATTGCTGCCAGACTGTCACCTATGGAGACCCGCCGGTGGACCAACCCCTCCCAGCCACAGACGCTCTACATGGCTCACCTGTTCCTCTACATCTCGGCTGCGTTCAACGTCCTCTATGGGATGATCCG
>JAHFUU010000118.1 GCA_023264915.1 Microthrixaceae bacterium
TGTGAGTGATGGCGTACTGGACGTTGGAACGCTCATACTGCATGGCGGCCGGCAGCACGATGTCAGCATGCAGGGCGGTGGCAGACATCCGGAAGTCGACCACGACGACCTTCTCGAGCTTCGGCCAGAGGTTCTCGAGCAGCTTGGAGCGACCGCCGCGCGCACGGCGCAGCGGGTTGGTGCCGACTATGAACAGCACTTGAGGGTCAACGGCGCTGCCGGGACGGTTCAGGCCGCCCCACCACCCGCGCTGGACAGCCTCGGTCATGTACTCAGAGAAGCTGCGGGTCATCGCGGGGTCTGACCACTCAGCCTTGTCCCAGGACTCGTCATAGCCGGCGTGGTGGTAGTTGAAGAATGCCGGCGGTGCCGTTGTGCCTGCGGTGACAGACATCAACAAGAGCTGGTTGCCGATGATCTCATCTGATGCCTCGGGGTCCCCGGCCTTCATCTGCTCGACAGCGGCATCGATGCCATCGAGCAAGCGGGCCGTCTCGTCGATCCCTTTGGCGGTCTTCATCGGGAACAAGAAGTAGCCGTCGAGGCCAGCAAGGGCGAGGCCCTGGATGCCAGCTCCGGGCTTGCCCCAGTTGCCGGTGAGTGCGAGCACGAGGCACATCGCTCGCTCCATGAGGTCCCCGTGGTAGTACTTGGGTGCGTTGAACCCCTCGAGGATCTTGGTGCGCCCGGCCGCGGCCCACCGTGCTAGTTTGCGGATCGTCGCCGGATCGACGCCGCAGATCTGAGACGCCGCTTCGGGGGTGTAGCTGTCCAGCATCTCGACCAGCAACGCGTAGACGGTGGTGGCCTTGATCGTGGATCCGTCGAACCCGTCGAGTGTGATCTCGCCGGGGGTCAGCTCAGGCACGAAGCCGTCAAGGGACAGCGACGAGCGGTCAGCGCGGCGAACCCCTCCGGTCTCGCCGCCCCAGTGGTAGAAGCGATCCTCGGGCTGGTCGGCCTCGAGGTCGGGCCCACGCACGAACCGCCTGGTCTCGGCGTCGACCAGCAGGGGCAGATCGGTCTGCGAGCGGACGAAGTCCTCGTCCACCAGGCCCTCCTCGACCATCACCTGACACATGGCCAGCGCCAGCGCTGCATCGGTGCCCGGCTGGATCGGGACGAACACGTCGGAGGTGACCGCGGACGCGTTGTAGTCAGGAGCAATCGTGACGATTCGCGCGCCCCGGTAACGGGCACTCGTCATGTAGTGGTGGTAAGGGATGGCCGTGTAGCCGGGGTTGGAGTGCCACACCAGGATGAGGTCGGTGTGGAAGGTGTCGTCGACCGTGCTGGCACTCGAGAACTTGCCGAACGTGATGTGTTGGCCGGTCGGGAAGTCGTTGACGAGACCGTTGGCATCGAGGGTGACTGCGCCGAGCAGCGACGCGAGACGGAGGAACGGCGCTTGGGTCAACAAGCCGCCCTCGACGGTCTCCTCGAAGATCACAGACTCGGGACCTTCCAGATCGATCGCCTCGACGACGGCACCGGCGATCTCGCTGAGCGCCTCGTCCCAGGAGATCGTCTCCCACTGGCCCGACCCGCGCTCGCCTACGCGCCGCAGCGGCCGGGTGATGCGGTCAGGGGACTTCAGCTGCAAGCTCCACGAGGCGCCCTTCTGGCAGCCCAGCGGGTTCATGTCAGGAACGCCGCCCTCGATTGCCTCGATCGTCCCGCCGGGCTCCTCGAAGGCCACCTGGCCGTCGCGCACATAGACGCGGTACGGGCACGTACCGAGGCAGTTGAGGCAATGCGTACCCCAGCTGGTCGAGTCCCATGTCCATCGGGACCGGTACTGCTGCTCGGAGGTCGACAGATGCTGCGACCCCGAGCGCCCGGTGCCGCTTGTTCCCGAAGAGGTGCCCGAGGCTCCTCCAGGGGTCTCGGTGTCGACCTCGTGCATGGCCGACCCCCCTTTCTGGTCGACGGTGGCCAATCACACCCACGACAGACAAAGAGCCGCCGCACTGACCTTGGTATCCGTACAGGTACCGGCCCGGGCGGGGCTCGCTTACTTAGTAAACCTAGATATTCTAGCTAGAGTTGTCAACAGAGCGGGAGCTGATGCAACCCATGTCACGTTGCGAGCGTCGCGCTGGGATGCAGCATCATGGCCCAGATGCGTCCAGACTGAAAGCCCGCGCACGCGACTCGACGACGAGCAACCCGATCCGAGGAGACAGATGGCTTCTGCTGACCCGCTGGAGGGATCTGTGAGCCCCCGCGTGGACAGGGTCATGGCAGTTGTCGGCGGCGGGATCACGGGCCTCGTCGCAGCGCGCTACCTGGCCCTCGAGGGCGCCGAGGTCACCCTGTTCGAGGCCAGCCAGCGCCTGGGCGGCCAGGTTCGCACCGTGGAGGTGCTCGGTCACCAGATCGACGTGGGTGCCGAATCGCTTCACCTTGCCGGGCCGGCGATCACCGACCTTCTCGATGACCTCGATCTCACCGCGGAGCTGGTCACCGCCAGCTCGAGCTTCGTGTGGATCTGGGATGGCAGACGTCGCCGCGTGCTGCCCGCCGGGGTCGGGCCCGCGGGCCCGACACGTCTTGCACCACTGGTCAAGGCCCGGGTCCTGTCGCCCCTCGGCATGGCCCGTGCCGCACTCGAACCCCTCGTCCCGCGCCGCACCCCGTGGGTGGGTCGCTCCCCCGAGGTGGCCGCGAGAGCCGGCACCGGTGCCGGTGCCGGTCGGGTTGACGCAGATGTCGCCGTGGGGCCCTTCATCGCCGCCCGTTTCGGCAGGCAGGTCACCGACCGGCTGGTCGATCCGGTGCTCGGCAGCCTCCATGCAGGTGACGTGAACCGGCTCAGCTTGCGCGCGGCCACTCCCCAGCTTGCTGCCCGAGCCGAACGGCACAGGTCCCTCCTCGCAGCCCCGTCGGGCGGACCTCGCCGGCCACCGTCCTTCGTGTCGTTCCCTCGAGGCCTGAGCACCCTCGTCGATACGGTGCTGCGGGGCACCGAGGTCGATGTCAACCTCGGTGCGCCGGTCCGGCAGATCACGACCACACCCGCCGGATTCGATCTCGATGGCGACGATGGCCTCCTCGGTTCCTTTGACGGGGTTGTCGTCGCGTTGCCGGCCGGCCCGGCAAGCCGGGTGCTCGGTCAGATCTCCGAACCTGCCGCCGGGGTGCTCGCCGAGCTCCGGGCGGCGTCGGTGGCTACCGTGGTCGCCGCGTACCCTCGGGCCGAGGCGTCCCGATGCGAGGCCCTGTCCGCGACCGGCCTGTTGACTCCCTCGGGCACCGGAGCACTCATGGAGGCGGCCACGTTCCTGACCACCAAGTGGCCCCAGCTGCAAGACGACGACCATTTCCTCGTCCGCCTTTCAGCGGGCCGCGCGGGTGAGGACCGCTTGGCCGACATGGACGATTCGGACCTTGCAGACCGGCTCCTGTGCGACCTGGCACGCGCAACGGGCCTCGAAGCGTCCGCCACGCTGACCGAGGTGAACCGCTGGCCGAGCTCGCTCCCCCAGCTCGAGGTCGGTCACCTCGGCCGGCTCGCGGCCATAAACCGCCAGCTGGACGACCACCCCGGGCTCGTGCTCGCGGGGGCTGCCTATGAGGGTCTCGGCATCGCAACATGTGTCAGGTCAGGCCGTGCCGCAGCCAGGCAGGTCTTCACCCAACTCGGCCACACACAACAGGTGCCTACATGACTGAGACAGCAGTGTTCCCCCCATGACCGAGCGAGCGAAGTCCGCGACATCCCCCTCGATGTCCCCGACGGCCCCCCCGCCGGCGTCTCCTGAGCCGACCGGACAAGGATCCAGTCCTGGTACCAGCGGCGTGGATCCCCATGGCGCCATCCGGACCCTCCGTCATGACGTCACCGATCGTCCCTTCATCGTCATCTGGGAGGTGACCCGCGCCTGCGCTCTTGCGTGTGCGCACTGCCGCGCGGACGCGATGGTGCACCGCGACCCCCGCGAGCTGACCACCGCGGAGGGTCTGGCCCTCCTCGATGACCTCGCGGCACTTGGTGCGCCACGCCCGATCGTCGTACTCACCGGAGGTGACCCCTTCGAGCGTCCTGATCTCGTGCAGCTCGTGGACCACGGCACATCCATCGGGTTGCCCGTGGCGCTGGCCCCTTCGGTCACACCGCGGTTGACACCTCAGATCCTTTCCGAGCTTCGCCAGGCCGGGGCTTCGACGGTGTCGCTTTCCATCGACGGCGCATCCGCGGCCACCCATGACGCTTTCCGGGGCTTTGACGGCGTCTACGCAGAGACGCTCGCGGCTGCCGCAGCGGTGCGTGACGCGGGGCTCCGCCTCCAGATCAACACGACGGTCACCAAGGGCACCGCGCGTGAGCTCCCGGCGATCCTCGAGACCGTGATCGACCAGAGAGCCGCCCTCTGGAGCGTCTTCTTCCTGGTTCCGACCGGCCGGGGCGAGAACCTCCAGCCCCTCGACGCGCTTGAGGTAGAGGACGTGCTGGTGTGGCTCGGAGCTGTGGCGGACCGCGTGCCAGTCAAGGCGACCGAGGCACCGCAGTTCCGCCGCGTTGTGATCGAGCGTGCCCGCGCCGGCGGTGCGGACCCCGCGGACTACGACCCGGGGCCGCTGGGGCGCGATCTCCGAGCGGCCACCCCTCCGCCTCGACAGCCCCAACCGAAGTCATCGGCGCCGTCGGCCGGCAGCCCCGAAGGCGCCCGCCGAGGGGTCCCCGAGGCACACCCGCCGGCGGCCCCTGCATCTGCGGCGCCGGCCGGACGGATCCGGCCGCCCCTGGACGTCAACGCCGGCCGAGGCTTCGCCTTCATCGACCACACAGGCGAGGTCTACCCGAGCGGGTTCCTGCCCCTGTCTGCCGGTTCGATCCGCGAAGCCCCTTTCACCGAGATCTACCGCAGCTCTCCCCTGCTGAAATCTCTCAGGGACCCCGCCCAGCTGAAGGGTCGCTGCGGCCGGTGCGACTTCGCAGAGGTCTGCGGTGGCTCGCGCTCACATGCATATGCGGTGACCGGTGACGCCTTGGCCGAGGATCCGAGCTGCGCCTACCAGCCACCCGCCTCCGGCGAGGCCCCTCTCGACCAGGGCTGACCCGGCAGCGCCAGCCACGGTGGGGCCAGGCGTCGACCTCTGCTGGCCCACCCGTTTCGTGTGGCAGTGGGGTGCCAGACCGGCGCCCGAGAACAGCCCCGGTCAGGAGATCTCGGCTGCGGCACCAGCGAACTGTGCGTTGTACAGCGAGTAGTAGGCACCACCCATCGCGAGCAGCTCCTCGTGGGTGCCCTGCTCGACGATCCGGCCGTCCTCCATCATCAGGATCGTGTCCGCGTCGCGAACTGTCGAGAGCCGGTGCGCTATCACGAAGCTGGTCCGGTTCGAGCGCAGCGCGGACATGGCGTGCTGGATCAGCACCTCGGTGCGGGTGTCGACCGAGCTGGTGGCCTCGTCGAGGATCAACAGCGCAGGGTCGGCCAGGAACGCGCGGGCGATCGTGAGGAGCTGCTTCTCGCCCGCGCTGACCGTTGTGCCCTCGTCGTCGATCGGCGTGTCATAGCCCTCAGGCAGCGAGTGCACGAACCGGTCGACATAGGTGGCCCTGGCTGCCTCACGTATCTGGTCCTCGCTGGCATCGAGGTTGCCGTAGGCGATGTTCTCGCGGATCGTGCCGCTGAACAGCCAGGTGTCCTGGAGCACCATGCCGATGTTCTCGCGCAGCTCATGGCGGTGCATCTTGGAGATGTCGTGACCGTCGAGGGTTATCACCCCGCCATCGAGCTCATAGAACCGCATGATCAGGTTCACCAGGGTGGTCTTGCCAGCACCGGTCGGCCCGACTATCGCGATCGTGTGGCCCGGCTCGGCCACCAGGGACAGATCCTCGATCAGGGGGTTCATCGGGTCATATGAGAACGACACGTGGGAGAACTCGACTCGTCCCCTGCGCTGCTCGTCCACCCCGGACATGGCGGGCTCGGGCGATTGCTCCTCGGCATCGAGCAACTCGAACACACGCTCTGCTGAGGCGATCCCGGACTGCAACACGTTGGCCATCGAGGCGAGCTGGGTGATCGGCTGGGTGAACTGGCGCGAGTACTGGATGAACGCCTGGATGTCACCGATGCTCATCGCACCCGAGCTGACACGCAGGCCGCCGATGACGGCGATGGCGACGTAGTTGATGTTCCCGAGGAACATCATGGCGGGCTGGATGATGCCCGAGATGAACTGGGCTCCGAAGCTCGCCCGGTACAGCTCGGCGTTCTTGTCATGGAACCGTTGCTCGACGTCGTGCTGCTGGCCGAAGACCTTGACGAGCGTGTGGCCCGTAAAGGCCTCCTCGACCTGAGCGTTGAGGGCACCCGTGTGGGTCCATTGAGCGAGGAACTTCCGCTTGGAGCGCTTCGCGATGAACTTCAAGATGAGCATCGACACCGGGATCGTCACGAGTGCGATGAGCGCCAGCACCCACGAGATGACGAACATCATCACCAACGTGCCGATCACGCTGAGGGAGGACGTCAGCAGCTGGCTCAGCGTCTGCTGAAGGCTCTGCGCGACGTTGTCTATGTCGTTGGTTACCCGACTGAGCAGGTCGCCACGGGCATGGTGGTCGACGAAGTCCAAGGGCAGGCGGTTCAGCTTGTCCTCGACGTCTGCCCTGAGGCGGAACATCGTGCGCTGCACGACACCGGCGAGGATCCGGCCCTGCACGTAGGCCATCAGCGCCGACGCGACATACAGGCCGAACACGAGGAGAAGGGTGCGGTGCAGCTCTTCGAAGTTGATGCCTCTCGGGCTGAACAGGCCGGCAACGATGGTGTTGGTCGCGTGTCCGAGGATCTTGGGCCCGGCGACCGACATGGCCACGCTGATGACCGCGAGCAGGATCACCGCGATCGCCCCGACACGCTCTGGGCGCAACCGGGCAAGCAGCCGGCTGGTCGCGCCCTTGAAGTCCTTGGAGCGCTCCAGAGGCATCCCGACCGCGCCCATCCGGCCTGGACCCATGGCCCCCCTTGCCTCCTCCGCGGGCGGCTTCGGCGGCGACGAAGGTGCCGTCGTGGTCACTTCGGCTCACCCCGAGGCGAGTGCAGGATCGAAGCGCGCCCTCGTGGCAGCGACAGATCAGCCGCGGTGTCTGGAGGTCGAAGCCTCGCTGAGATCATGCCGCCTCCTCCTCGGTGAGCTGGGAGGCGACTATCTCCGCATACGTCGGGCACGTCTCGAGCAGCTCGCGGTGGGAGCCGCGGCCAACCGTCTCGCCGTCTTCTAGCACCAGGATCTGCTCTGCGTTGATGATCGTCGAGACGCGCTGCGCGACGACGACCATCACGGCTTCGGACAGGACCGGCGTCAGTGCCGCACGCAATCGAGCGTCCGT
>JAHFUU010000119.1 GCA_023264915.1 Microthrixaceae bacterium
CTATGCCCGTCAAGAGACGGTCGAACCTCTCGGGAAGCTCAAGCACTACCTCGGTGCCGGCATTCCCGGGGCACTTTCACTGGTCTTGGGCGTCCTGTTCGTCTTCCTGGCGATCTTGCGGCTCCTCCAGCACCTCCCAGATTCCGAGGCCAGCTACCGCTCGCTCGTGCCCTATGCGGTGGCGGGCATCTTCGTGCTTGCCGTGGCTGTGGTTTGCTTCCAGAAGGCGAGGCGCTCCATGCGGGCAGGCGACGATGGATCCAAGGCAGGTGCCCGGTGACCCCATCCAGGTCGAGACCTCCCGCTGAGGCCCAGATCACCCCCGACGACCTCGAGGCCAAGTTCCGCGAGCTTCAGGGCGAGGTCGAGGTGGTAGGCGAAGAGGCGATGAACAAGCTGGTCGTGATCGGCGCCGTGATCCTCGTCGGGGTCGTCCTCGTGGCCTTTGCGCTCGGGCGCCGTCGCGGCAACAAGAAGCGCACCGTCGTCGAGATCCGGCGGATCTGACCGCGCCGGCACCATGGCGAGCGACCAAGGAAAGCTGGCACACCTTCGGCGGGTGGCCACCGAGAAAGGGCTGTTCGGCGGCAGCAACTTGTGGGCTGGCGTCGCCGCGGCCACATGGGCGATCCGTGGCTTCCAGCTGGCATCGAGGAAGCAGGAGGTGGTCGTTCTCGAGGATCTCGAACCGGGTGAGCAGCTCGTGATCACCCATCACCCTCCCACCAGGGGCCGTGCTGCCCGGAAGGCACGCAAGAGAGCAGCCGGGAAGGCGGCGATGGCGGCTTCGTTGAGCCGCCGCGAGCGCCGCCGCGCCGCCGCGCTCGACCGTCAGCGGCGCAGGGCCCTGCGCTCGGGCAAGGTCAGGCGCGCGAGCCGAATCGCGCGCCGTGCCGCCGCGGCGAGGGCCGATGCCGAGGCTGGCCGCGAGGCGCGCCGGTTCCTTCGGGCGACCGAACGAGAGATCGCGATCTCAAGGTCCATCGAGGCGCTCGGCCAGGACACCAAGCCCGCCAAGCGTGCTCGACGTCTCAAGGCGGCCAGGTCCAAAGCGGCGAGCCGAGTAGAGAGCAGCCGCCGAGTGCGGCGAGCCACCGCCTTCGAGACGGCAGCCCTCCAGGCTGGAGCAGTCGCAGGCCAAGCATCTGGCCGACTCAAGAAGAAGAGCTCCAGGGCCGCGCGGCAGCTCGAGCGCAAGGCTGCGGGTGCGCGCCTGAAGGCCGCGCGTGGCCGTGCTGGACGGAAGGCCCGTCGCCTCGAGTCCAAGTCCAACGCGCAGGCCGATCGCCTCGAGGCAGAGCTGGCGAAGAACAAGTACGAGCGCGCGCGGCGGCACTTGGCTCGAGCAGCCGAGAAGGCCCGTGCCGACGTTGAGGCGGCAAGGACGGGGGTCGGCCGAGGTCATCGGGGGCGCAAGGCCGCGAAGCTCGAGCAGAGGGCCGACAAGGCTCTCCGAAGGGCACGCAAGAGGCTTCCCGGCCTGGAGGTGACGCCGTCGCGGCCGAGCGATACGTCCTTGGACGGGTGACGACCATGAAGGCCCAGCAGGCCGAGCTTGTAGCGTTGGCGACGTGAAGGTCGTGCTCCGCAACCCTCGGCGCGAGATCGAGCTGGCCGGTCCGATGTCGGTGGTGGCCCTGTTGAACAAGCTGGAGCTCAAACGCGAGGCGGTCCTGGTCATACAAGATGGCACGATCGTTCCCGGTGACGCGACCTTGGCTGACTCCGATGTCGTCGAGGTTCGCCCTGTCATCTCTGGCGGTGCTGTGTGAAGTGCCGTGTCTGCCGCGGCCCCGCGGTCATCGATGTGCGACGCCAGAACGCGAACTACTGCGTCGAGCACTTCCTGCGCATGTGCAGGGACCAGGTGAACAAGGCGATCGAGCAGTTCGCGATGCTCAACCCCCAAGATCGCGCGCTGGTCGCCGTGTCGGGTGGCAAGGACTCCCTGGCGGTGTGGGATCTGCTCTCCGAGGCGGGTTACGAGGCCGACGGCCTCTATGTGGGCCTGGGGATTGGTGACTACTCAGATGCCTCGCGCGGGTGTGCGAGGAGGTTCGCTGACCAGCGCGGCCTCGAGCTCATCGAGGTCGACCTGCTGGAGGACTTCGGATTCGACTTACCGTCGGGGGCACGCGCTGCCCGCCGGGTGCCGTGCTCAGCATGTGGACTGACGAAGCGGCACCTGTTCGACAAGGCAGCGGTCCAAGGTGGGTATGACGTCGTGGTTACGGGGCACAACCTCGATGACGAGGCGGCAGTGCTGTTCGGCAACGCCCTGCGCTGGCACACCGACTACCTAGCCCGCCAACTGCCGGTGCTGCCAGAGCGTGACGGGTTCCCCAAGAAGGTGAAGCCCCTCGTTCGCCTGGGCGAGCGCGAGACAGCGGCGTACTGCGTCCTTCGCGGCATCGACTACATCGTCCAGGAGTGCCCCCTGGCCGCTGGCAACCGTCACCTGGGCTACAAGGAAGCACTCAACGAGATCGAAGCGACGTCCCCGGGCACCAAGTTCGATTTCTACTTCGGGTTCTTGGCTCGCGCGGCGGCTTTGTTCCGACCGATCGCCGAAGCCGACCACCAGAACCTGGCGGGGTGCCTCGGGTGCGGAGCCCCGACCACTGCTGAGCTTTGCGCGTTCTGCCGTCTGACCGAGCGAGCGACGAGGGCTGGTCGAGGTGCCGGCGCAGGCGCCGAGGTCGATGGGGCCGCTGTCCTGTCTGCGCATCGAGGTCCGGTGGCCGATGGAGCCTGAGGGCTGTCCAAGCCCTGCATCGACGGGGGGAAGGTGAGCCTGGACATGTTCGTGCCGGGCGACTTGGTGCTGCTGGTCGACAACAAGCAGCGGCGTTACCTCGTGACCCTCGACCCGGGAGGGCAGTTCCATTCCCACGCCGGGTACGTCGCCCATGACGACCTGATAGGAGCGGCGGGCGGATGCGCTGTCCGTTCGACAAGAGGGGCCACCTACCTGGCGTTCCGGCCGACCCTGTCGGACTTCGTGCTCAAGATGAAGCGGGGTGCCCAGGTCATCTACCCAAAGGACCTGGCACCCATCTTGATGCTCGGTGACATCTTTGCCGGTCTCCGGGTCCTCGAGACCGGGGTCGGTTCCGGAGCCTTGTCGATGGCCTTGCTGAGGGCCGGGGCCGAGGTCGTCGGCTATGAGCTTCGCGAGGACTTCGCAGCGCGGGCTGTGGCCAACGTCAGCTCGTTTCTGGGTGATGCCGCCCTGGATCACTACCACGTCGAGGTGCGTGACAGCTATGCGGGGATCGACGAGACAGAACTGGACCGCGTCCTGCTCGATCTCCCCGAACCCTGGCAGGTGATCGAGCATGCAGCCAAGGCGCTGCGGCCCGGCGGCATCGTCGTCGCCTACACGCCGAGCATCACTCAGGTCTCGAGGCTCCGCGACGAGCTTGCCGCCAACAGCTTCGTCATGGCGGACACAGTCGAGGTGCTCCACCGGAGCTGGCATGTCGAGGGTCAAGCAGTGAGACCGGATCACCGGATGGTCGCGCACACCGGCTTCTTGACACATGCTCGGCTCGGTACGGGTTGATGCATGCCCGACCGGTGAGCCTCGAGGTAGTGAACACACCGATCTCGACCTCACAGGGTTCTGAGTCGTGAGGTCCTGCGCACAACCCTCCTCCTGTGGCGACCTGGGTGGACGCACGCCGCCCTCTGATGCCGCCGAAGGGCGTGAGCGGCGGAGCCCGGGGGGATCGGAGCCGCGGGATCCCAAGCTGAAGTGGTCATGAGCTTCGTCGACCTGCTCATCGCGATGGTCGTGGTCATGGCGATCGTCGGCGGATACAGGCTGGGGTTCGTCACACGGGTGCTGTCATGGGTGGGCCTCGGCCTTGGATTGGGGTTGGGGGTCCGCCTCCTGTTGCCATGGGTGCTGTCCAAGCTGCCCCCAGGCTCGTCGGCCACTGCGTTGGCGGTGGCACTGTTGGTGATAGTCACCTGCGGGATGCTCGGGCAGGGTCTGGGATTCATGATCGGGGCCAAGCTCCGACCCCGAGGGCGAACAGGCGCGAAGGGTCGGTCCGACCGGGTGCTTGGTGGACTTGCCGGGTTGGTTGGCGCGGTCTTCGCCCTGTGGCTGCTGCTGCCAGTCGCCGCGGCCACACCCGGTTGGGTGTCCAGCGCGACCTCGCACTCGTTCTTCGCGCAGCAGATCGACGACCACCTTCCGCAATCCCCGGACACAGCCGGGCTCTTGCGTTCGATCGTTGGCGATCAGTTCCCTCAGGTCTTCGACTCCCTTCGACCCACACCGGACCATGGCCCACCTCCAGCCTCGACGGGGTTGTCTGCCGCCCAGTCAGCCAAGGTCGCCCGGTCAGTCCTGAAGGTGCAGGGGAAGGCGTGTGATCTCATCCAGGACGGTACGGGTTGGGTCGTGGCTGCTGACACGGTGGTCACCAACGCGCATGTGGTTGCCGGCGAGCCTGCCACCCAGGTGCAGCGTGACGATGGCCGGTTCCTTGATGCGGCGGTGGTCCAGTTCGATCCCATCCGGGACCTGGCCGTCCTTTCGGTCCCGAAGCTGGACCGGCCCGCCCTGCCAGTCGCACAGGCTGACGTGGGCGAGAAGGGCGGCGTCTTCGGCCACCCGGGCGGAGAGCCGTTGCGCATCGCTCCATTCGAGGTCGCCCGCCAGATCACCGCTGTCGGTCGTGACATCTACGGTTCCCAGCTGTCCACCCGGAAGGTGCTCGAGCTTCGCTCTGCCCTTCGGCCTGGTGACTCAGGCTCAGCTCTGGTTGACTCGTCAGGCGAGGTGATCGGCGTGGCGTTCGCCATCGCCCCGGATCAGCCGACTGTCGCGTACGCGCTCGACATGTCCGAGGTGAGGCCGGTGCTGGACAAGTCGCGCGAGTCCAAGGCCAGCACCGGCCCGTGCATCCGTTGAGGTTCTGGTGAGCCCGGTCGCAGATTGCGGATCGAAGGGCTGTCGTCAGCAGCAGGTGCGGGGGAGCACGTCAGGGAGGCCGAGCGACTTGGACGACGAGCGAGCCTGACAGCTCATCAGGTGCCAGCCTGCCAGGCCTGCCCAGCAGAGCCGGCTCGAGCGCACCGGTCGAGCCGGCCACGAATGACTGCTGCAAGCCAGTCCAGCAGAGCCGGCAGAGCTCGGCTTGGGTCAGTTCCAGCGGGGGTCGGCCGGGAAGTCCGCGAAGTAGGCGATCGTCCCCCCTTGGCGCCGCAAGACATCTCTCCACAGCCCGTCGGGCTCAGGTGAGAACGCGTCCCAGGGCTCCGCGTCGGCCACGAACCACGCTCCGGCGTCTATCTCGGCTTCTAGCTGACCCCTCGACCAGCCTGCGTAACCGGCGAACACCCGCAGGTGCTCGAGATGCGCGGCCAGGGCAAACGGGTCTCGTGACAGGTCCACGGTGCCGACACGTCGGTCAGGCAGCACCTCCTGGAACCCCTCGGGCCTCTCGCCCGGGCGGGGCTTGCCGAGGGCGATGATCATCTGTTGTGAGACGGGCCCACCCACGAACAGAACCGGCGGTGAGGTGGTGTAGCTGTCCCAGTCCGGGAACGGCTCCAGAACCGGGGTCTGTGACGGGCGGTTCAGCACCACACCGAGCCCGCCGTTCTCGCCGTGCTCGAGCATGAGCACGACGGTCCGCCGGAAGTTGGGGTCCTCGAGAACTCCGGGTGTGGCGATCAGCAGGCGACCGGCGAGCGGGAGGGTCTCATCGGAGGACTCGGTCATCAAGACGATGTTCGCGCGTTCCGGCGGCGCCCGGGCAGACGCGAATCTGACCGGGCCGCTCGGGGGCCAGTCAGGCAGGTGTCACGAGGGCGACTCCCCAGGACGTGTTCGTGTGAGGTGAGCCAGGCCCTACTCGATCTCGATGAAGATGCACTCGCCCGGACACTCTTCGGCAGACTCGATGGTCGCCTCTTCCTGGCCTGCCGGCACGTTGGCCAGGCCGGCGGCCCCACCAGGATCGCTGAAGATCTTGTCGCCCTCTTTGACGTAGGCGAGCCCATCGTCGAGCAGGGCGAACACGTCGGGTGCGATCTCTTCGCACAGGCCGTCACCGGTGCACAGATCCTGGTCAATCCAGACCTTCATTCCCATTTTCGACTCAGCCTCTCCTGTCTTGGCGCGGGCATCCTTGCCTCGCCCTGGTACACGGAAGTCTAGCCCCCAGCCCAATAAAGACGAAATATCCGTTGAAATTGGCCCGGGTCCAGGCAAGCGAGCTCGTCGAGTTCCGCTCGGGCGTGGTTGCCGCCAGTGTGGCCCGATGCCACAGGGTCCATCTCGCCCGCCTGACGAAGCCCGCCAGGACGGCCAATCGTCCGCCTGAAACGGTCCTCAGCGGTGTAGGGTCCGCCGGGCGATGTGTCAACCGATGCAGCTTGCCAGCCGTAGTTCTTTGTGAGAGGTGGGCCAGGTCGGAGACCCTCGTACGATCGGAGGTGATGCCGCATGGACCAGACCGAGTACGAGAAGCGACTGGCGGCACATGAAGTCGAGATGGCGGAGCTTGCAGAGCAGTCACGGTTGCTCGAGGACGAGGTCGCCATGCTGCGCAGGCGGCTGCACGACGCGCCCAAGCGTGTTCGCACCCTCGAGGAGCGGCTGCTCGAGACGAAGGGCCAGCTAGCCCAAGCGGTCTCCCAGAACGAGAAGCTGACCTACACGCTCCGCGAGGCGCGCGAGCACATCGCGGCACTCCGAGAAGAGGTCGACAAGCTCACCCAACCACCGTCGGCCTACGGCGTGCTCCTCGGTCGCAACGAGGATGGAACCGCCGATGTGTTCTCAGGCGGTCGCAAGATGCGTGTCTCGGTGCACCCAGACCTCGATGAGGACGAGCTCCTCCGTGGGTCAGAGGTCGTCTTGAACGAGTCCCTCAACGTGGTGATGGCCCGCAGCGCCGACCTCACTGGCGAGGTTGTGACCATGAAGGAGCTCCTCGAGGATGGCATGCGTGCCCTGATAGTGGGACGTGCCGACGAAGAGCGTGTGGCTGAGCTCGCAGACTGGCTCAGGGGCGAGAAGCTCAGGGCCGGCGACACCTTGTTGATGGACATGAGGTCCGGCCTGCTGATCGAGCGCCTCCCGCGGCCAGAGGTCGAAGAGCTCGTTCTCGAAGAGGTTCCCGACATCTCCTATGAGGACGTAGGAGGGCTTGATTCCCAGATCGAGCAGATTGCCGACGCAGTCGAGCTGCCGTTCGTCCACCACGAGCTGTTCTGCGAGTACCGACTTCCTGCACCCAAGGGTGTCCTGCTTTACGGCCCAC
>JAHFUU010000120.1 GCA_023264915.1 Microthrixaceae bacterium
GAGCTGCCGGTACCGAGCGCGGCGCGCGCGGTGCTCGCGAAGCCTCAGCTGGCGGCTGCTCCAGGCGCTTGCCAAGAGCGACTGACAACCCGTTGTCGATGTCGATCCCATCCCGACCACATGGCTCGTCGCGTCCGGGCAGAGCCACCCACTTGGCCCTGGGCGCCGTCACCCGGTGAACCGCGGCATCGCGGTCGCGGGCCGCTGGGCCATCGTCGCCTGGTTGGGCCCCGCGGGTGCCGTCGAGGACGGGGCCAGCGAAGAGGGCGCATCGCCCGTGCGGGTCATGCGGACCGCAACCTCACCTGAGAACACCGGAACGTCAAAGGACGTCGTTGCGCCCGACGCCACCACAGTCGGACCCATGACCGCAGTGCCGGTGAAGGCATCGACGATCTCCGTCTGCCACGTGCCGGGCGCGAGGCCGTCGATGTGAGCAGATGCGCCGAGGATGGGATGGTCATCGGGCTGGAACCACCAGTTCGCCGGGTTCCTCACCCAAGCCAGCGCCTTGGTGCGGCCCACCAGCGCCAGCACCTTCAGATCTCCTTCGGCTGGGGCGTTCGCACTTGCGGCACCGGGCATCAGCTGTTCCGCCGGTGGGTCGACCCCTTCGAGCAACCCGGCCAAGCCGTCGAGCATCGGTCCGTACAGGCTGTCAGGCTCGACCACGTTGTCCCACCACCAGCTCATCCCTGCACTGGCGCCGCCGGAGAAGAACCCGGACCAGGCTTGCTCGTGGATCCCCTGGCCCGTGGGATCAGCAGCTCGCGTCTCGGCGGGCCCCCTGCTGTCAACCCCGGCCTCGGCGAGCATCACCGGCTTGGCCAGCTGCGACAGCACGGGCTGGGCCGCCGGAACGACCTCGGTGAAGTCGACCGGGAGCGAGCTGCCCAACCCGTACAGGTGCACCTGCACGGTGTCGATCCCATCGAGGGCCCACAGCCCTGCCCAGGCAGGTGAGGGAGCGAGGAAGTCAAGCGGGTTGGCGATGCTGGTCGTGACCAGGTGGTCATACGGATCCAATGACGCGAGCACGCCCGCCATGTGATCGTGCCACGAGACGACATCGGCCGGTGAGCCTCCGGTCAGGTCCACCTCGTTCCACAGCTCCCATATGACGTTGGGTGACGCCCCCCAGCGAGCCACCACATATCGAAGGCGTCGTTCGAACAGCTCACGTGCGACGGGGTTCGTGAAGAACTCCTGGGGGGTGGCAAGCGGCCCACCGTTGAGCTGGTTGTAGGGGTTGGATGCCCACTCGCTGTTGAACGCCGTCGAGAAGGCGCCGTGGTTCAACAGCACGAGTTGCACGACGATGCCCCGGGCGCGAGCCGCGCTCATCACGTGGTCGAGCTGCCAAGCCCGATCCATGCGGTTCGTGTAGTCACCGAGACCCGTATCAGCCCATTCGATGCCCATTGCCCACGACGGCATCCACACCCGGACCCAGTTGGCTCGGTGCGCGGCGAGATCGTCTAGCCAGCGGTCATAGTCGAATGTGCCACCAGCGCCGTACCACCCGAGGTTCTCACCCAGAGGTACGAGCTTGCTTCCGTCGCTGAACGCGAGATAGCGCTGGTCCGCGGGGCTCACGACCGGCCAGCCGTGGTCCCCAACCTCCGGCGCGCACGAGAAGTGCCCTGTCGGTGTTGTCAGCGGTCCTCCTCCGGTGTCGATCGTGGCCGACCACGACCAGTCACCGGCGACTGGCGGCGTGAAGCGCGCCTTCCACTCGAGTCCCCCTGCCGGGGTGAGCACCTCGTTGCCCCCGACTTGGGCTCGGGTGTAGTCGACCATCGCGAACGCCGGGGTGGTGAACGAGCTGCCCGACGCGCTCGTGAAGGTGGCTCGCACATCTACCAGCTCGGGGTCGAAGGGGTTGGCAACGGGTGGGACGCCAGGAACCTCGACCTCCACTGCCGGACACGGATGGCCCGTCGAACCCGCTGGTGTGGCATCGACCGGTGAGGGGAAGGCAAGGACCGCTACGCCAGGGCAAGCCACGAGGATCGATGCCACCTGGTAGATGCTCCCGATGAACCCTCGCCGCCGCGACACCCCCGCAATCTAGGGCGCCCCGGGCGTCGGGGACCCGGCGCGCCCAAAGCTGCCCTCCGTCCCGGACCCAAGCCGATGGTCTTGCCGCTCACCTCCGTTGGCCCCCACCAGACGGTGAAGTGGCCGCGCCGACTTGCGCCCGGTCATGTCTCGAGGATCGACTGGCAGGCAGCGCCGGCATCGGTGCTGACGAGATCGGAGCCGCACATGGCAACTGCGCCGCGCCTGGCGCCCACGACAGAGGATGACTGGGACGAGGAGACCCGCGAGCTGGTGCTGTCAAACAACGGCCTGAACATCTTCCGGACGGTCGCGCACCACCCGAAGCTGTTGAAGCGTTGGCTCGTGTTCGGGCGTCACGTCCTGGCCAAGTCGAGCCTTCCTCCTCGCGAGCGCGAGCTGGCCATACTACGAACCGGGTGGCGGTGCGGCTCTGAGTATGAGTTCGGCCAGCACACGGTGATCGGTTTGGGCTCAGGGCTCTCAGAGGACGAGATCCGCAACCTCACCCAGGACGCGTCGAGCACTGGGTGGTCCCATGAGGACGAGACGCTGATCCGCGCTGTCGACGAGCTCGTGGATGATCACCGCATCAGCGACCAGACCTGGAGCGACCTGGCCGGAACCTGGTCGAAACAGCAACTGCTCGACCTCGTCTTCGCCGTGGGCCAGTACACCCTGGTCTCGTCGATGCTCAACACCTTCGGCGTCGAGCCTGAGGACGGCCTACCCGGCTTCCCAGCTGCGTGAGGCAACCGCGCCTCGCTCCCCGAGCGGCACGCAAACGCTGAGCACCCGCACCTAGCCATGACCTCGCGCGACTCGCTCAGCGCGCTGCGAGATCTTCTCAACCGTCGGTTCCGGCTTGCCTGCTGAGGGACCACAGCAGTGTGGGCTCGCTGAATCCCTTGAGCATCCGCCGGCCAGCGGGCGTGACCATCCACCCTCGCGGCAGCGATCCCCCTTCGTCCTCGAGGTGGGTCACGAACGACTCGCTCACGAGCACCTCGTCGGGGACAGCCTGGGTGGCAGCCCTGGCGGCAAGGTTGACGACCGGGCCGAAGTAGTCACCGCCGCGCGCGATGACCTGACCCATCGCGAGCCCGCCGTGAAGGGTCAGGCTGGGGTCCGCAAGCTCGTCGATGATCGAGATGGTGATGATCGCCGCCGCCATCGCGGTCGGCGCGCCGAACATGACCGCATCGCCGATGAACTTCACGACGAAGCCCTCGTGACGCGATGCGCTGCCGACAGCGATCGCTTCGAACTCCTGAACCATCGCTCGAAGATCGCCGGGGTCCGCCTCCAGGGACAGCGAGGTGAACCCCACCAGGTCCACGAACCCGATCGCCATGGTCGTCCCAGACGGGTTGTCAGGATCGGTGCGGGCCCTGCGGTTTCGGATGCCAGCAAGGCTGAGGTGGTTCCACATCAACGAGCTGAGGGCATCGAGGGCCTGGAGCAGCACCTGGTTGCCTGCGACCACGAGCTGATCCTTTTGAAGCTCGGACATATCGCTGCGCGAGAACGACATCTCGACCTCGTCCAAGTAGGTCTGTATCGCCGCGTCCGCGAACCGGGCCAGGGATTGCCCCGCCGAGCGCAACAGCACGAGGCCGGTCTCTAGCGGGAGGAACGGGTTCTGGGTGACTGTCAGCAGCTTGTCAGCCGCTGCTTCGCTGACGATCGGTTCGGTCAGGTCCGGGAGGGGCAACCCGAGGGCCACCCAAACCTCTTGCACCATCGAGAGCGGCTGCCCGCTGCGCTCACAAAGGTCCGCGAGGGAGACCGTTGCCGGGGGACCGTGCAGAAGCGCCGCCAACCCGTACAGACCTCCCACAAGAGCGGACGCCTCGATGAGCTGATCGTCTGTGGCACCGGCCTGATCGAGGAACTCGAGCAGCTCGAGCCTCTGGGCGGCTTCGGAAGATCCGGGGTCATAGACGCCTTCTGCCTCAAGCCGTTCGAGATCCATGCCAGGTTCTGCTCAGCTCTCCCCGTCCGGGGCTTGGAGCTTGGCGCCGTACCAGGCGGCGATGCCCGCTGCATCTGGACCGGACGGGCCTGACAGCGGCTCGAGCACTTCCAGGTCGGCATCGGCGAGCTTCAAGGGCACCGCGAGCAACTCGTCCAGCTCGCCTACAGGCCCAACCACAGCCAGCAGATGATCACCCGGTTGGGCCTCGGACGAGGTGAAGGCATCTGTCACCGTCACGAGCTCGTAGGTACCGGGCTCACGCAGGACCAGGTTCACGCCGGGATCTGTCGCTGCGACCTCATGGATCTGGTACCGCGACCGCGACCAGCCAGCCAGCAAGCCGAGGTCGAGGTCGTCCAGCAACGGGCCCTTGGCCGCCAGGTACCGATCCTGGAGGTCTGTCTGGTGCACTGCGAGGGCGATCAGGAACGGGTCGCCGCTCAGCGATGCAAGCCGCTCGGTGCCTTCGCCAGCCTCGGGCCCGGCCGCGGCTGCGGCGACAGCATGCAGCTCGTGGTCACGCCGCGCCGACACGAGGAACTGGACGAGCCTGCGCTTGAGCCACATGGCCCTGTTGTGGACACTCACCTTGGGCTCGCGGAGGCAGCACTGCTTGTACTTGCGGCCCGAACCGCACGGGCACGGCTCGTTACGACCTACCCCGCTGACCGGTGAGGTGAGTGATTCCAAGAAATCGAGGTACAGGCGCGACCCCTGGCCGGATTCGGTCAGCAACGCGAGCGTGCGGGTGACGTCGCCGTGCTCAGCGGTGTACCGGGCAAGCTCGAACTTGGCCACTCCGAGGCTCGGGTCATCGCGTACGGCTTGTTCCAGGAGCCGTTCAGCATCGAGGATCCGACCCCCGTTTTCAGCGATGCTGGCCTGGAGCACCCTCCCGCTCGCCGCAGGCGCACCGTCGAGCTGGGTCAGCCTCGAAGCAAAGGCCTCCAGTCGCTCATGGCTCTGTGGGTGTCGTTTGATTGCATGGTCTGCCAATGCCAAAGCGACCGTGGAATGAGCCAACGCCTCAGCGATCGCCGGAAGGTCCTCGGTCTCGAGCGCATCGTTGATGTCGCCTGGGGCATGCGCGACACGATGCCAGGCTTCCTCGACCAGCTGGTACCTCTCGTCGCAGCAGTCGTCGAACCCGAAGCGCGATCGGCGCTGGGCCTGGACGAGCTGGCGCTGGTGCTCCCCGAAGGTGAGGGGGATCTCGCTCGGGTCGCCACCCGTGGCGGCCTCGTGCCTGGAGAGGATCTCATGGACCTTCTCGAGGGCGCCTGCCTGGTCGTCGATTCCCAGAGCCTCGAGGTGGCCACCTTCGAGAAGCTCGGCTACGAGCTGGTCGAAGGGAACGGGTTCGCGCCCATCGAGCACCTCCATGACGACGTCGAGCACCGCGGTCTCGTCTGGGTCGAGGGCTGCCGTGCCGGATGGGGGACCTGACTGCTCGCTTTGGCTCACCTTGTTGATCTTAGGAGTGACCGGTCGTGTCAACCTCGGTCAGCCAGGTCATATTCGGCCATGAAGTATGGGTGGTTCGGGTCATAGGTGGTGAGCAGGCGCGGCTGGTCGACCCGCATGGCAGGGCGTGACGCTGTACCGCTCACGCCGATTCGAGCGTCTCCGAGCTCTGCGCGGGCCCGGTGTGCCCGATCCCTCAGCTCGAGAGCACGGTCGGGGTGCTGTGCCAGCACGTCTGTGGTCTCGGCCGGATCTTCGACAAGGTCATAGAGCTCGTCGACCGGCTGGCCGTACTTGGAGAAGTGAAGCTTGAACCGGCTGTCACGCACTGCCTCGAGGTCGTTCATCCACCAGTAGAGCATCTCGTCGCGGGGCGAGCCGGCGCCCTCTTCGAGCCACAGCCCGGACAGGTCGATCCCGTCAATGGCGAGGTCGGGGTGAATCTGAGAACCGCACAGGCCGGCGAGTGTGGGGAGAAGGTCCATCGCTGTTGCGAGCTCGGAAGTGGAGCGTCCTGGAGCGATCCTGCCGGGCCAGGACACGATGCCGGGTACTCGCATGCCGCCCTCCCATGTCGTGCCCTTCGTGCCGCGCAACGGAGCGTTCGAACCGCCATCACGGGCAAGTGAACCGTTGTCGGAGGTGAAGAAGACGATCGTGTCCTCGGTGAGCCCCAGAGACTCGATCTCGTGGACGAGGACAGCGGTTGACCAGTCGATGCACTCCACGGCCGCCCCGTAGGTGCCGTTGTGGCTGGCGTTCGCGAAACGGTCCTGCACGTAGATGGGCAGGTGCACGTACATGTGGGCGAAGTACAACAAGAACGGCTCGTCGCGGTGCGAGCGCATGAACCGCACCGCCTCGGTGAGGTAGCGCTCGGTGAGCGAGGCCTGGTCAGGTTGCTGCTCGATGACGTCCTCACCTGCCAGCAGCGGAAGCGGCGGCCAGTCGAAGCTCCAGCTGGTGCCTGCGTCGACCTGGCGGCCCATGTCATTGGAGTACGGCAAGCCGAAGTACTCCTCGAAACCGTGCCTTGCCGGAAGGAACTCGGCCTGGTCGCCGCAGTGCCACTTCCCAGCCATCATCGTCCGGTACCCCGCTGCACGAAGCACCGATGGGATCGTGGCTCGGCTTGGATCCAGACCCATCGGCTGGCCGGGGAACAGCACCGGCAGCCCGTCAAACGAGCCGAAACCGACGCGGGGCGGGTAGCAGCCCGTGAGCATCCCGGCCCGGGACGGGGAGCAGACCGGCGAGGGTTGGTAGAAGGCATCCATCCTCAATCCCCGCATCGCCAACTCGTCGATGGCCGGCGTCGAGTTCACCTCCGAGCCATAGCACCCGATGTCGCCGTAACCCAGGTCGTCGCAGTTGATGAGCACCACGTTCGGTGGCCGGTCCTGTTGAGTGCTCACCCCGCGCCTCCTGCGGTGCGGAGCTCGCCAGACCCGTGGCGGCACCCACGGTGCCTGGGGTGCCTGGGGTGCCTGGAGTGCCTGGGGTGCCTGGAGTGCCTGGGGTGCCTGGAGTGCCTGGGGTGGCTGGGGTGCCTGGGGTGGCTGAGGTCGTTCATTCGCCTGAAGGAACCGGCACCGGGGATGGGTCGATCGTCGGCGGGACACCGCAGGTGCTGCCGGGCTTCTTGCCGTCGAAGACGTCATGAATCCACTGACCCGCGATCGTCCCGCCGTGCTGCCCGGCGCTCGTGTGATCCTGGCCGCCGAGCCACACGAGTGACAGGTCAGAGCCGGCCTGGCACCACCGCTGGTTCAACAGGGCTGTC
>JAHFUU010000121.1 GCA_023264915.1 Microthrixaceae bacterium
TATGGGATGGGTGAGACGATCATCCACACACGCACGATGCCCTGGGACCCGCCCGCCCAGCTCGCAGATTCGGTCGGCCAACCGATCTTCGGGGCCGAGCTCGAGATCCGGGACCCGACCGACCCGGCGAAGCTGCTCGGGCCTGGTCAGGTGGGTGACATCATGTTCCGGGGGCCGACCCTGTTCGTCGGCTACCACAACCAGCCCGACCTGACCGCCTCGACGCGCGACGACCAGGGCTGGTTCCGGACAGGTGACCGTGGCTACGTCGACGAGGAGGGATACCTGTACTTCGCGGGACGTGCAAAGGAGATGATCAACCGGGGCGGAACCAAGATCTACCCCAAAGCCGTCGAAGAGCTGCTCGGCAACCATCCCGGCGTCGTGGACGTCGCGGTGGTCGGCATACCCGATGCGCGCCTGGGCGAACGCATCTGCGCCTACCTCGTCACCAAGGACTCCCTTCAGCTCACTGTCGCTGACCTCCGAGCCTTCGTGGCCGACCAGGGCGCCACCAGGTACCTCGCTCCAGACGAGGTCGTGGTCGTGGACGACTTCCCGATGACTCCGACCGGCAAGGTGGCCAGAGCCACCATCGCAACAGATGCCGCGGAGCGTTTCAGCGCTCCCGCGACGACCGGGACCGAGCAATGAGAGTCGGATTGAGCTGGACGCCCAAGCCCGATGCGGATGCGAAGTCCGCGTGGGCGACCATCATCTCCGAGGCGACGACAGCCGACGCTGTGGGCCTTGATAGCGTCTGTGTGCACGAGTCGCGGACCGCTCCCAACGGCTGTCCCTCCCCGTCGGTGATGTTGACGTTCCTCTCCAGGCGGACCAGGACGGTCCAGCTGATCGGCACGCGGCTGCTGGAGGCCGTCAACCCGGCTCGCCTCGCGGAGGAGGTCGGCGTGCTCGACACGTTCGCGAGGGGTCGAGCCGGTCTGGGGTTTGCGAGCGCATCCAGCCAGGGCGCGCCCTCAGGTCGTCTCCATGAGACGATCGACTTCGTCACCGCCGCTTGGGCCACTGACGAGCTTCGCTACAGGGGCGGCTTCATCCGCTTCCCGACCCATACGCCCGACGATGCACCGGCAGGTGTCAGCACCCCCGAACCTGGCGACAGCTACGTGCCCCAGTGGGAGCGAGGACCCGTGATGCCCGACTTCCTGGCGATCACACCCAAACCGCTGGCTGCCCGGCCACCCGTGTTCGTGGAGATCGCAGACCGCGACACCCTCGAGTGGGCGGCACGCCAAGGCATCTCGCCTCTGGTCAAGGCACACACTCCCACCGAGGAAGCAGTCGCCTCGTTGCAGCGGTACCGCGAGATCGCAGCAGCTGCCGGGCGGCGACGGGGCGAGGTCGAGGTGGCCCTCGAACGGCACATCGCCATGGGCGGCGACGGTGACGACACCACAGTTGGAGGCAGCTCGACAGAGCTGATCGACCTGCTTCGCGATCTGGGAGCGACTGCTGGAGTCTCGCACCTCATCTGGAACCGGCGCGGACCGTCCGATGGCGACTTGTTCCAGTTCGCGCGCGAAGTCCAGCTGATGCTCCAGGCCTGAGCACCGATCCGCCGGCACAGGAAAGAGAGAGGACCACAGAGATGGAGTTCTGGACCGGAGCCATGGGCATCACCAAGATGCGGCTCATGCCGGGATCCCTCGCGGATGGTTATGACGTGTTCGTTGAGGATGCCAAGGCCGCCGAGGCCCTCGGCTTCGATGCTTACGGAGCACCCGAACATCACTTCACCTATGACGCCTTCTTGCCCTTCCCGCTCCAGGCCCTGGCTGCTGCCGCGGCCGTGACCTCCAAGATCCGCCTCGTCACCGGAGCGATGCTCACGACCCTCTACGACCCCGTGGCGGCCGCAGAGCACGCCGCGACGCTCGATGTCCTGTCCGGTGGCCGGGTGATCATGGGTCTGGGCATGGGATACCGACCTATGGAGTTCGACGGGATCGGCACAGCCAAGCGCACGCGCGGAGCGCGACTGGTCGAGTCGATGGAGATCATCAAGCTCGCCACCTCACAGGACGCGTTCTCGTTCCACGGCCGCCACTACGACTACGAGGAGGTGTCGCTCCAGCCGACGCCCGTGCAGCGACCCGTCCAGATCTGGTTCTGCGGGGGGACCTCGGAGCTCGCCGCCCGGCGTGCCGGCAAGGCAGGGCTCCCCTATTGGCTCGCCAACGCCCCATTCGATCGCACCGAGCAGATCGTGCGCGAGTACCGCCGCGTCGGTGCCGAGTCCGGCTGGCCCCCGGACCAGCTGCGGGTGGCGGCCTTCAAGGACGTCTTCATCGGCAACACCATGGCCGAGGCCGAAGGCCTTCGGAAGATGATGATCGACATGTTCTACGCCGAGCACATCTTGGGATACGGCTATCTCGTCGACGAGCACGGCGAGCACGTCTACGACGCCTCCGAGGACCACCCGATGTACCAGCAGTTCATCGACAGCTTGTTCTGCGGAACCGCGGAGATGGTCATCGAAGAGCTCAAACGGTACGAGGACCTCGGTGTTGATGCAGTGTTCCTACCCTCGCCCCAGCGCGAGCTCCTCGCCAGCCAAGTACTGCCCGAGTTCCACTAGCCGAACCTGTGATCCGGATCAGTCGACCATGAATCCCCTGCTGCTCACCCTCAACCGAACGAACCCGCGAGGCTGCTGTGCCACGCGGAGGCGCCTGTCGTCCATCCCGGGAGCGCGTCGGTAGTCATGGACCTGCGCTTCTCAGAGGAGGACGAGCAGTACCGTCGCCAGCTCCGTTCCTGGCTCGACGGTCATGTGATGGCCCAGCGTGGCGGTGGCAGCCTCGCTTCCGGCGGCGGAACCGACATCATGGAAGCGATCCAGATGGCCCGCGACTGGCAGCGGACGATGTGGGAAGCGGGCTATGTCGGCCTCTCGTGGCCGAAGGAGCACGGGGGCCAGGATGCGAGCCTGACCCAGCAGGTGATCGTCGCGCAGGAGCTGGCGCGCGCGTCTGTCCCGATGCTCATCAACACGATCGGCCTGTCGATCCTGGGGCCGACGCTCATCCAGCACGGCACCGACTCCCAGCGCGCTCGCTTCCTGCCGAAGATCCTCTCGGCTGAGGAGCTGTGGTGCCAAGGGTTCAGCGAGCCCGAAGCCGGCAGCGACTTGGCGAACCTCAAGACCAGGGCGGTCCTCGACGGTGGGGACCTCGTCGTCACGGGTCACAAGATCTGGACCAGCCTTGCCCCGATAGCGGACTGGTGCTTCATGCTGGTCCGCACCGATCCTTCAGCACCCAAGCGTCAGGGCATCAGCTACCTGCTCTGTGACATGCGATCACCAGGCGTGAAAGTGATGCCCTTGCGCAACGCAGGCGGGGGGATCCACTTCAGCGAGGTCCTCTTCGACGAGGTCCGCATCCCCTCCGAGAACGTGGTCGGTGAGCTGAACGGGGGTTGGGCCATCACACGCTCGACCCTCGAGCACGAGCGGAGCGGGTTGTCAGGGGTCCTGTCACTCGAACAGAGCCTCTCGAAGCTGCGAGCCACGGCCTCGGACATGCGCCGCGACGGCCGGCCAGTCGTCCAGGATCAGGCGACAGGCCGCGAGCTGGCACAGCGATGGATCGAGGTCGAGGGCCTCCGGTACCTCGGCTACAGGACCCTGAGCGCGCAGCTTGCGGGTCGCCAACCGGGGCCGTCGACTTCGGTCGGCAAGCTGTTCGCCTCGCGGGTGCGCCAACGCATCTCCAGGACCGCCCTTGAGATCGAGGGGCCTCTGGCGCAGGTGACCAAGCGCTCACCTCATGTCGTGGACCGCGGCCGCTGGCAGGCCGTCTACTTCGATTCGATCGGCCACAGCATCGGTGGAGGCACAGCCGAGATGATGCGCAACGCGATCGCTGAGCGGATCCTCGGCCTGCCGAGGACAGGTGAGGGTTGAGATGGACTTCGAGCTGAGCGAAGAGCACCTCGCGCTACGCGAATCTGCTCGTGCCCTGATCGCCCAGAGGTGGGACCGCGACAAGTCGCGCCTGGCACTTGACCGGCCACCCGCGAGGATGCCCGACAGCCTGTGGAAGGAGATCGCTTCCCTTGGCTGGATCGGAGTTGCTGGCACCGAGGAGCTCGGCGGCAGCGGCGGCGACCTCATGGCAGCCCTGGTGCTCGCAGAGGAGGCCGGTCGCGGGCTCCTGCCAGGACCGTTCCTTCCGGCCCTGGCGGCTGGCATCGCGCTCGACCGCTCCGCCGCTGATGACCAGAGGGCCGAGCTGTTGGGTCACCTGTTCGCCGGGGACCGCGTTCTGGTGGGCGCGTACGACGAACCAGGCGGGACGTGGGGACCAGGTTCCCTGCACACCACGGTGACCCCGACCCACACGGGCTTGGTGGTCGACGGCGTGAAGATCCTGGTGCCCGACGCTGACAGAGCCAGCGCTTTCGTCCTCTCCGGACGTGCAGGCGACTCGACGGTGCTTGCCGTGGTCCCATCGGAGGCAACCGGAGTTGAGGTCATCCCGATGAACCGCTTCGACGGCCAATCCATGGCTGAGGTCCGGTTCGCCAGTGTCGAGGTGAAGGGCTCGACCCTGATCGGTCCCGGCCGGACTCCAGGGGGCGGGCAACCCGCGGACGATGCCTATGACATCTCGACCCTGGTGTGTGCGGCTGACCTGCTGGGCGTCTCAGAAGCCGCACTTGCCATGGCGACCGGCTACGCCAAGGACCGGGTCCAGTTCGGCCACCCGATCGGCTCCTACCAGGCAATCAGCCACCGCCTTGCGGATCTCGTGGTCGACACCGAGCTGGGACGCAGCCTCCTGTTCGGAGCATGCCTGGCGATGGCCGAAGCGCGTGACGAGGCGCCACGGCTGGTGTCTGCGGCGAAGGCTTGGATGAGCGACACCGCGATCGGTGCCACCGAGACCGCCCTTCACGTCCACGGCGGAATCGGGTTCACGTGGGAGCTGGACGTGCATCTGTACCTCCGGCGCGCCAGGTCTGGAGCAGCAAGCTTCGGCGACGCGAACTTCCACCGCGACCGGATCGCAACCCTCCTGGCCGCGCGCGACCCTTCACGTTCGGGACCCGAGCTCACATGATCCGGTCGGATCGACCCTCGCCTCCCTTCAGCCGGGGTGACGCGGCCCGGTGCACCACGCCCCGCGACCCGGCCCTGCAGGGCCCCAGGCAGGCAGGGTCATGAACCAGTTCACGAGGTTGTTCGAGCCGCTACAAGTCGGTCCGATGCTGGTGCCGAACCGAATCTGTGAGACGACCAACACGATCGGAGCGGGTCGCTCGGCAGGACTGCCGGATGCCCCATTCGTCGACCATCACCTGGCCAAGGCTCGCGGCGGAACCGGCTGGATCGGCAACGAGACCTGGCTGCTGGATGAGCCGCTTCCGCCCGAGGCTGGAGATGAGTTCTTCCCGGGCGTGGGTGCGATGCGCTTCCCCCTGTACATGCTGCCGGGTTTCGTCGAGGAGGTCGCGAAGTTCGTCGAGGCACTGCACGACGCGGGCTCGGTGGGCGTGTTCCAGCTCACACACCTCAACTTCACGATGGCAGCTTCGCCGGTTCCGGCAGCCGAGCCCTATGACTGGGTGCCCCATCAACTCGACGACGGCGAGATCGAGCGCCTCATCAACACCTACGTGCTGGCCGCCGGCCAGTTCCAGGCTGCGGGAGCCGATGGGATCGAGCTTCACTGCGCGCACGAGTCGACACCCCACACCTTCTTGTCACCCGCCCTCAACCATCGTGACGACCGCTGGGGCGGTGACCCGGGCCGCCGTGTCCGGTTCGTCACCGAGATCGTGTCCCGGGTCCGTGAACGGACCGGTGACGCCATGGCGCTTGGCATCCGGATCAACGGCCAGGAGTTCCGCGAGGGCGGCTACACGCTGTTCGAGATGCGCGAGATGATCACGCTGATCACCGAGCAGGTCTCCTTGGACTTCGTCAACGTCGACGTCGGTCATTCATGGGGTGCGCCCTCCTACGTGCAGCCCTCCTATGACGAGCACGCCAGGTACCGAGATGTGGGCCGGGCGATACGGGCAGACGTGGCACCCGTGCCGGTGCTCTTCTCGGGTCGGGTCAACGATCCTGTCGTCGCGGAGAACCTGCTGGCGTCAGGGATCTGCGACCTGGTCGGGATGACGCGGGCCGGCATCGCGGATCCAGAGTTCCCCACCAAGGCACGTCAGGGCCGCCTCGGTGAGATCCGCCGTTGCATCGGGTGCAACCGGTGCATCGCGGAGTCGATGGACACCACCGCGCCGCAGATGTTCCGCAAGCCGGTCTGCTCGGTCAACCCCCAGGTCGGCCACGAGGGCGAGTGGGCGATGACCTTCCGCCCGGCCAGGACCCCCAAGCGGGTCGTGGTCGTCGGAGCCGGCGCCGCGGGTCTGGAGGTGGCGCGCGTGGCAGCCATGAGAGGCCATGAAGTGGTGGTCCTGGAGCGCTCGAACAGCCTCGGGGGACAGCTCTCCATCGCCGCTCGTGCGCCAGGGCGGGACTCCTTTGAGGACTTCATCCAGTTCGAGCAGAACCAGATGGATCTGCTCGGCGTCGACGTCAGGCTCGGTTCGGATGCATCGGTTGAGTCCGTTCTGGCTCTCGCGCCCGATGCTGTCGCGTGTGCAACCGGTTCGGTGCCGCGCCAACCGAACACTCCAGGGGTCGAGTCGGCACATGTGCTCCAGGGATGGGACGTGCTCGCTGGAAGGAGTCAGGTCGGCGAGAGAGTCGCGGTGGTGTCCCAAGAGGACCACTTCGAGACCCCGAACATCGCTTACTACCTAGCCGAGGCAGGCAAGGACGTCACGATCTTCCACAAGTGGCTGGGGATCGGATCACAGATAGACCGGTACTCGATCGGGGCGATCATGTCCCGGTTGGCGGCGAACAAGGTCAAGATCGTCACGGGAATGCGGCTTGCCACCGTCGAGGAAGAGAGCGTCGTGATGACCTCGGCATTCACCGGTGACGAGCGACGCTTCGAAGGGTTCGATTCGGTGGTTCTGGTGTACGGGTCGGTGCCTGACACGTCCCTTCACCAGGCCCTCGCGCAAGAGGGCTCGGTGAGGCGGATGTTCCTCGTGGGCTCGGCGTGGGTGCCGCGGCGCCTGGCCGAGGCCACCCAGCACGGAGCAAAGGTTGGAATGGAGGTCTGATGCCTACCCAAGACGTTGACGAGGATCCGAACCTGGCTGATCACCCCTCGATCGACGTGATGAACCACATCCTCGAGGTCCGCCAGGACCTCGCCGGGAACCCGTTCGAG
>JAHFUU010000122.1 GCA_023264915.1 Microthrixaceae bacterium
GACCTTGTCGAGCGCTTCACAGGGCATCCAGGGGGGCTCGACCGGCACGACCGGTATCGCTCCGGGTAGTGCGGCCGGATCGGGCACTTGGAAGGTCGACAAGACCGTGTCCTCTGCGTCAGGGGGCAGCTTCGGAGGGTTCCGAGTCAAGGAGGTTCTCGGCCGGGGCATCGGAAGCGCCGACGCGGTCGGAACTTCCAAAGCCTTGACCGGGACCTTGGCCCTTGAGGGCAACACGCTTCAGTCCGGCGAGTTCAAGGTTGACCTCACCAAGCTGACCACTGACCGGCAACAGCGCGAAGGGCCCATGAACCGGGCTCTCGAGACCTCCAAGTACCCCGAGGCGACCTTCAAGGTGAAGAGCCCGGTCGATCTCGGCAAGGCGCCTGTCGAGGGCGCGACTCTCAGCGCCGAGGTACCCGGCGAGTTCACGATCCACGGGACCACCAGGGAGGCCAAGGTGAAGGTCGACGCCACTGTGAAGGGCGGTGTTCTGGTCATCACGGGCTCATCGCCGTTCACCTTCGCCGAGTACAACATCACCAAGCCCACGAGTCCCATGGTCGTCTCGCTCGAGGACAACGGCACGATCGAGCTCCAGCTCTACCTCACCAGGTCCGGCTGATCATCGAGCACTTGCGGTGCCGGCCGGACAGATGAGCCGACTGTCGCGGAGGTGCTCAGCAGGCCGTGTCAGAGGTTGCCGGCTTGCCCCTCGACGCTCAGCTGTGGCGGACCTGGTTGAAGGGGAGCTCGCGGCTTTCGTCGGCCTCGCGGGGCAGGCCGAGGACGCGCTCGGCCGCCATGTTCTTCTGGATGTTGTCAGTGCCGCCGCCGATGCGGATGCCCGGGTTCACCAGGAACAGGTCGATCCAGGGACCTGGTTCGGTGAGAGAGCTCGAGCCAAGGATCGCGAGGGCCGAATCGGCTGCAGTCGAGAGCATCCGGGTCACGGCGAGCTTGGTGATCGAACCCTCAGCAGTGGGGATCTCGCCAGCAGAGAGCTTCGACATGATCCTCGCATTCAGGTACTCGAGGCAACGCTCGTAGGTGTAGGCACGTGCCACCAGGTCACGCACGTGGGCGGGCAGCGGCTGGTGCTTGCGCGCAAGGTCGATCAGGTCCTCCATGTGGAAGAGCCCGAGCGACCCGCCAAGGGTCATCCGTTCGTGCAGAAGGGTCGTGGTCGCGACTCGCCAGCCTTCTCCGGGCTCGCCAACGAGGCAAGTGTCTGGGATGCGTACCTGGTCGAGGAAGACCTCGTTGAAATGCGCCCCACCGTTCATCTGGCGCAAGGGCCGGACGGTGACCCCCGGCGATTGCATGTCAAGCACGAAGAAGGTGAGTCCCTTGTGCTTGGGCACGGTCGCGTCGGTGCGCGCCAGCAGTATGGCGCGCTGGGAGAAGTGCGCTCCCGAGGACCATACCTTCTGACCGTTGACCACCCATCCATCGCCGTCGCGCTCGGCTCGGGTGGTCACCGAGGCGAGGTCAGAGCCCGCGTCGGGCTCGCTGAATAGCTGGCACCAGATCTCCTCCCCGCTGAGGATCTTTGAAAGGTAGCGCTCGCGCTGGTCGTCGGTGCCGTGCTCTATCAGTGCTGGGCCGGCCATCCCGATACCGACGATGCTGATGGAGGAGGGCGCGCGCGCTCTCACGCATTCCTGGTTCCAGATGATCTGCTCGACGGGCCCCAGGCCCCGGCCACCGTGGTGAGCTGGCCAGGTGATGGCCGCCCACCCGTTGTCATACAGAACGCGCTGCCACTGCTTGCGAGCTGCCAGGCCCTGCTCCCACTCGCCGGCGGGGTCGGCGAGGTCGCTCGGCGCGAGGTGGATGTTGCCCTCGAGGAAGACCCTTGCCTCGGCCCGGAAGGCCGCCTCTGTCGCTGAGTCAGCGAGATCCATCGGTCATCCCCTCCTCGCTCGCGAACGCTCACCGACCCACCGGCGAGCGAAGCTCAGACAAGGCACTGCCGCGGCCGAACATTCTCGGCGGTCCATTGAAACTGGTTTCATTTCCAAAGGTAGTCGAGCCCTCTGACATGGCGCCAGCCGCGCGCCGAGGGCCGCGGTGAGGTGGTCGCGCGATCAGGTCGCGCATGGGCAGGCCAGGTAGTTCGTTCCTACCAAACGGTTGATGGGGAGCTCTTGCGGACCAGAATGTGACATTTGCCCGTATTGATATCGCGGGTATAACGTGTTCTTGTTTCTGGCAGTCCGGGGGTGCACGCCTCTGGCCTGACATCCCATTGCTGATCGGCGCGGAGGGACCACTGTGAGACTGAAATCACGAGGATTGGGTCGCAAGGAGTTGGTGATGGACTTCCGCGAGTACACCGTTGCTCGCGACGGCAACGAGGTGGTCATCCAAGGCACCATCCGCGAGCCAGTTCATTGGGACTTCACGATCCGCATGTGCGAGGACGACCTCCCGGGCCTGGCCAAGGTGGCGGCCTCCAAGCACACCATCGGGTTCTTGTTGAGATCCGTCTTCAAGCGGAAGAAGGACTCTCACTGGTCGGTCTCCCGCGAGGAGCATCTCGAGTCGGTCAAGGCAGCTCTGGCACAAGCCAAGGAGAAGGCAGACACCAAGACCGACGCCGCGTCCCAGGCCCGCTCGAAGGGTCCGGTTGGGGCCGCGGGCAAGACGACCGTTGGCAGGAGCGCCACGCCGGCAGGCACGTCACCGGGCAAGCCCGAGCGGAAGCCCTTCGGCTCGTCGGGAGCTTCACCGAACGGAGCCAAGCCTGCGGGTGGGTCACCCGAGTCCGGCAAGGGCACGCGCGACCTTGCCCCCGCCAAGACGGTGAGCTTCGGCCGCAACAAGGAGTCAGGCGCTACATCGACCAGCGCGCCGGCAGCTGATGCGGCACCTTCGGTCACGAAGGCTTCGGGCGTCTCGACTGACTCGAGGGCCCGAACGAACGGTTCAAGCACCAAAGAGAAGGCCGACACCGCGGTCGCGGTCAAGGTCGGCGGAAGGAACGCTTCATGAGCCAGACCACAGCCCCCGCGGTTGATCCCACCACAGGTCAACGTCTCGACAAGCGAAGCTCCTATGACTTCGTGGTGGTGGGCGGCGGACCCAATGGCTTGGGCATCGCTGCCTACCTCTCCAAGTGGGGGTTCTCGGTCTGCTTGGTCGAGGCCCGCCCCGAGCTTGGCGGTGGTGCCGACAACGCCGAACCCATACCGGGCTGCTCGATCGATCCGCACGCCGTGTACTTCTACGGGGCCGCGGGCCCGCCCCTCGAGCAGCTCGACCTGGCGTCCTACGGGTTCAGGATGTCCTTCATCCCGAACTACGGCGGCTGCATCACCCATGACCACCGGGCCTTCTTCGGCGGAAACACCTTCCACGACTCGTCCTCGCGCGACCCTGAGGTCTACGTGGAGATGCTCGGGGTCGACCGGGACACAGCCAAGATGTACCTCGAGTTCATGGATGCCCTGCGGCCTCGGATGCGCGACTTCTTCCGCAGCATCTACTGGACACCTCCCTACGACGAGAGCTGGGGCATTCCCAAGGCACAGACCCCCGTTGCACGAGTGCTGCGTGACTGCCTGCCGATGTATGACGACGCGATGCTCGACATGTCCTTCAACGAGATGATGGACGCTCTTGCACTTCCTGATCCGGTCCGCGCCGGGCTCTTGCTGGGCTCGTGGGGCAACGGGCCGCATCCCTACTGGAAGGGGATGGCGCTCCCGGGCTTCGCTTGCACGCAGCTCCAGTTCTTCTCGGGTTGCACCCCCGTGGGCGGCATGCACGCGCTGGCGCACGCACTTGCCCGCTGCGCTCTGGCCAACGGCGCCAAGATCTTCGTGAACAGCCCGGTCTCGGAGATCATCGTGCATGACGGTGTGGCCAAGGGCGTGCGCGTGGCAGACGAGTCACTGCTCGAAGAGAAGACCATCTGGGCGAACATGGGCGTGATCAACAACACCCATGTCAAGTCGCTGCCCAAGCTCGTCTCGTCTGACCACTTGACCAAGACCTTCCGCCAGCGAATCGCTGATCTGAGTCTCAAGGGCGGCAGCCTCTATGTCGCCAACTTCATCGTCAACGAGCTACCCGAGTACTCCGACGCTCCAGAACGTTACGAGGGGAGCAACTACCCCTCGGGCATGGCGTTGCACTGCACGACAGACGCTCTCATGGAGCTCATGCGTGACGTGCACACATACCGGATGCACCCTACGGACCTGGACCACTACATCGCCTGGTACATAGTCCACGCGCCGCACGACCCCACCCGCAATCGTTCCAATCTCCCGGGCGGCGTGGTGACTGTGAACCTCCAGGTGCCGGCGCCAGAGGACCACAAGGATGGCCCGCTTGCGGTGAACGACGCGAAGTACGAGATCCTCGACAACCTCAAGCAGGTGCTGCGCCATTACGCACCCAACATGACCGAGGACAAGTACATCAAGTCGGTCATCAACACGCCCTATGACTCCGAGCAACGCAACATGGGTTTCGTTGGCGGCAACTGGATGGGGATGCGCCAGTCCGAGGACGAGTGGTGGGCGCGCAAGCCCTTGCCGGAGCTTGCGCGCTACCGCACGCCTGTCGAGGGCCTCTACCTGTGCCACCAGACCTCATATCCCGGTGGCCTGTGCCTGAGCGCTGTCCCCTACAACCTCATGCACATCCTCAAAGAGGACTACAGCGAGATCGAGGCAACGACCCCCGAATGGTGGTACCCGTCACCGTGGCACCTCACCGACGCGGAGGGTGCGCGGGGGCGCTCCTCGCTGTCGACAGGTGGCGATGGCTGAGCACTGCACGCTGCAAGCCAACGATCGATCCAGGAAGGCAAATCGGTGAGCAACGATTCCTATACCCGACACATACCCCCCTTCTCTGACGTCCTCTCCGAGCTGCCGCCGCAGTTCCCCGACGAGACCGAGACCGACGTCGTCGTCATCGGCGCCGGCCCCAACGGCCTGCTCGCGGCCGCCTACCTCACTGCCGCCGGGCTCGATGTGACCGTAGTCGAGCGCCGTTTCGAGATCGGAGGCGGTCTCGCCACCGAGGAGATCCTCTTCCCAGGTCACTATGCGAACACCCACGCCTCATACCACTACATGGTCGATTACCTCCCACCGCTCACCGACTTCGACATGGCGGGGCAGGGTTTGCGGTACCACAAGCCCTACGGTCAGATCGGTGGTGTCTTCGGCGAGGACTACGTCTACTTGTGCAAGTCCTTCGAGGACAGCCGGGATGCTCTCGCACGCTTCGGGATCGACCAGGCTGACGCCTATGGCCGGATGGCGACCCGATTCCACCAGATAGTCGACGAGATCCTCGCGCCCGCGACCTACCTGCCACCTGATCCCCCGGTGGATCTGACACAGGCGCTCCAGCGCACCGCCATCGGCCAGGACATGCTCGAGGTGTCAGAGATGTCCGCGCTCGAGCTCATCTCGAGCTATGGGATGCGCGACTCGATCCAGGCCACGCTGCTCTATTCGGCCTGCCAATGGGGCCTCTCACCGATCGAGAGCGGGGTCGGGTTCATGGTCCCGCTGATGGTCGATCGCGGTACGCAGAAGGCTTTCATCCAGGGTGGCTCTCACCGGCTCGCGAGCAGCTTCGCCAGAGTGATCCTTCGTCAGGGCGGCCTGATCCTCGACAATGCCGCCGTCGTGGAGATCACCACCGACGGTGACTCGGCCACGGGTGTCGTGCTCGACGACGGGCGCAAGATCCGCACCCGGAAGGCTGTGCTGTCGACCCTCGATCCGCAGAGCACCTTCTTGCGCCTGCTTCCCGCCGAAGCTGTGCCCGCAGAGGTGCGCGATGCGGCTGATGGATGGGTCTGGGACAAGTGGTCGTTGCTGAGCGTCTTCTTCGTCACCAAGGGCAAGCCTCAGTGGAAGCCGAATCCCAACAACGGCATGATCGGTCTGCCCACTCCGTTCGACACCATCCTCGGTTTTGACGACACCGAGGACGTCACCTCGTTCTTCGACTCGATCGAGAAGGGCGAGATCCCCAAGTTCGCCGGGCACTTCACAGTCGAGACTGAGTTCGACCCCACCCTGAGTCAGGTCGAGGGTGAGGATGTCTGCTTCTTCCAGATGCCGGCCCCATATGACTGGGATTGGGACGGACGAGGTGACGAGGTGGTTCGCGAGGTCACGGCACTTCTCGACTCCCACTACGAGGGTTTCGCCGAGAGCGTCATCGACTGCGTGGTCGAGACACCCAAGACCATCGAGCAACGCATCCCCTGCATGCGCCGCGGCTCGATCAAGCACGGTGACTACAACCCCTTGCAGATGGGCTTCAACCGTCCAAGCGTCGAGTGCTCATCGAGCCGCACCCCCGTCAACGGCCTCTACCTGGGAGGGGCCTCCATGTTCCCGGGTGGCATGGTCATCGGCGGCCCGGGCTACATCGCTGCACAGGTCATCTGTGAGGACATCGAGGTGAAGTTCCCCTTCGACCGGCCAGACAGGCTCAAGCGCTACCTCGACACCTACTTCCCGGACGGCAAGGACTGAACCAGCCGCTCAACCGCGGCCACCCATACCGATCACCAAGAGAGGGCTGACGTGGAGAACTACGACGCGATCATCATCGGGGCGGGATACGGAGGCGTGACAGCGGGGGCGCTCCTCGCCAAGGCTGGCAAGAAGGTGCTGCTGGTCGACAAGACCAACCACGCCGGAGGCAAGGCCCAGACCATCTCCAAGAACGGCTACTCCTATGAGATGTGGCCAGTGCTGAGCCTTCCCGCCGATGACTCGCGCTTTCACGAACTGGTCGGCGAGCTCGAAATCGGTGACAAGGCTCCATTGATCGTGCCCGAGGGCGATCATGCGGTAGAGCTCAAGTACCGAAACGTGGCCGGTGCGTGGAACAGCTACGTCGGCCCTTCGAAGCAGGCCGAGGACCCGCTTGCGGTTGACCGGCTCGAGTCGACCTTCGGCGTCGATGCCGACGGCGTCGAGAAGATGATGGCTCTGGTCGGGCAGGTCTTCGCCATGTCCGAGGACGAGCTTGATGAGCTCGACGAGACCGGGATGCTCGGGTGGATGAACAGCTTCGGGGTTCCTGATCCGGTGATCGCCTACATGTCCACCATCTTGAACCTCGTCTTCGTCGCGCCCGTCGACAAGATCGCCGTCTCAGAGGGCGTTCGGACGCTGCGCCAGCTCTTCTTGGGCGGCGGG
>JAHFUU010000123.1:0-4092 GCA_023264915.1 Microthrixaceae bacterium
CCGTGGCGGCGCGCACGTCGACGAACTTGGCTCGGGTTGTCGGCTCGTCGGGCCTGTGATCCAGCACGAGCATGAGCCCCAGCCTCAAGAAGTCAGGGAAGTCCGCAAGGGTCCCTCCGATCCGCTGCATCGCGAATCGGAACAGCTCGTCGTCGCTGATGCCCTTCGGCACGTCGAAGGGAGCGTCGAACACGTCGATCCATCGCCGGAAGCTTCGCTCGATCACAGCTGCGATGAGCTCGTCCTTGTTGGCGAAGTGCCAGTAGATCGAGCTTGGAGGCAGGCCGGACCGCTTGGAGACGAGGCTCATGGTCGTGCCGTGGAACCCTCGCTCACCGGCGATCTGGGTGGCGGCGAGAAGGATCCGCTCCTTTGAGGCCTCGCCGTTCGATCGCTTCTCCCTTGCGGTCTCCACTCCTTGACAGTACCAGGAAACTGGCCTTATTGTAACGATCAATCCAATTGTAGTGGTCATTACAACTGGGCCTTCAACACAGCCGGTGATCACTGCAAACCGGTGATCACTGCAAACCGGTGATCACTGCAAACCGGTGATCACTGCGAACCGGTGATCACTGCGAACCGGTGATCACTGCGAACCGGTGATCACTGCGAACCGGTGATCAGGACGCTTGGCGACCAGGAGGCTGACTTGCGATCGAACCCCGAGGCGGTCGACGGCGGAACGCAGCGCGTCACAGAGCACCAGTACCGGGATCGCGTGTCAGGTCCTTGGGATCGCGTGGTTCGTGTCTCGCACTGCGTCGACTGTCTGCCCGGCACGTGCTCCCTGGTCGCCTATGTCCGCGACGGGGTGGTCGTGCGGGAGGAGGCACCCGGGGACTTCGAGCCGTTCGAGGAGGGCGTGCCCGACTTCAACCCGATGGTGTGCCAGAAGGGCTTGGCATGGAGCCAGCAGGTCCACGCACCCGATCGGCTGCTTCATCCCCTCCGCCGCGTGGGTGATCGCGGCTCTGGGAGCTGGGAGCGCATCAGCTGGGACGAGGCCCTTGCCGAGGTGGCCGACGCGCTGCTCGACGCGATCGAAGATGGTGGCCCCGAATCGATCGTGCACGAGGGGTCCCCCGAGATCGGCGCGGTCATGCCTGCTGCCCGCTTCATGAGGGTGCTCGGCGCTTCCAACCTGGATGTGAACGGATCGATCAACGACTTCTGGGCCGGCTTCCACCAGGTGTTCGGCAAGTTCAGCTTCACGCCATCCCTCGATGACACGTTCCACTCCGACTGCGTCCTGATCTGGCACTCGAACCCCGCCTACACGATCATCCCCGTGTTCCACTACCTCACCGAGGCCCGGTACAGGGGAGCGCGGATCGTCCTCATCTCGCCGGACGTCAACCCGAGCCACACGCACGCAGACATGCACGTGCCGGTTCGACACGGAACCGATGCCGCGCTGGCGCTGGCCATGTGCCAGGTCGTCATAGCCGAAGGCCTCGCGAACTGGGGGTTCGTGGCATCCCAGACCGACCTGTCCCTGCTGGCCCGCTGCGACACCGGTCGTTACCTGGTCGAGGCGGATGTCGTCGAGGGAGGTCGCACCGATCGCTTCTTCCACGCCACGAGTGCGGGGGACCTGGTACCCGCGGATCCGGCCAACCTGCTCATCGACTTCGAGCCACTGATGGACCGTGAGACAGAGGTGACCGTCGCCGACGGCTCGACGGTGACCGTCGAGCCCGTGATGGCCAGGCTGAGGCGCCAGCTGGACTCGTCCTACACACCCGAGCATGCGAGTGAGCTCTGCGGAGTCCACCCGGACACGATTCGCACCCTTGCACGCTGGGTAGCTGCGGGCCGCACGAGGATGCTCGTGCCGGGCGGGATGTCGAAGTACTTCCACGGCGACCTGATGGCTCGGTCGGTCCTGTTGCTCTTCGCTCTCACGGGCAACTGGGGCCAGAAGGGTGCCGGCACGGGGGGATGGTCCACAGGGATGTTCGACGGCTCGCTGGTCGCGATGAGCAAGTCGGTCCCCGGGGTTGAGGGCGCCGAGTTGATGCTCGGGGGGATGGAGGCGATGGCCAACGCCTTGCGGGCCGCCGACCCGACCCTGAGCGACGAGCTGGCCGCCGTAGCTCTGTGGCGGGGCATGGGTCGTGACCTTGGAATGCGCCCGCCCGCGTTCTTCTGGTACCGCCACGCCGGTTTCGCCGAGAGATGGAACGATCCTGCGTCGGCAGATCCCACGATGAAGCGGCCCTTCGGCGAGTACGTGGACGAGGCCGAGCGCGCCGGATGGTGGGGATCAGCCGCACGACCCACAGCCGCGACACCACCTCGCGTGCTCTTCGAGATCGCCGGCAACATGTTGCGACGCACCCGTGGCGGGAAGGGCGTGCTGCTCGAGCACCTGTGGCCTCAGCTGGCCAAGGTCATCGTGTGCGACACCCGCATGTCAGAGACCGCACGCTATGCGGACATCATCCTTCCGGCGGCTCATCACTACGAGAAGCCGGGCTTCGGGATGCCGACCCCCTGGACGATGATCCTCACCTACAGCGATGCAGCGGTCCCTCCAGCGGGGGAGTCCCGCACCGAATGGGACATCCTGTCCTCGTTGCTCAAGGTTCTGGCCGACCGGGCCGCCGCGCGCGGCCTGGACCACTATGCCGATTCGACCGGCGCCAAGCACCGCTTTGCTGACCTTTGGGACGAGTACACGCTGAGGGGCACCATCCTCGATGACGAGGATCTGGCCCGCGAGATGGTCGATGACTCGGTGTTCGCGGGGTCGTTGCCCGATGGCACCTCCCTCGAGAGCCTCCAGAGCTCGGGCTGGACGAAGTACGCGGATTGGGGCTCGACCGTCATGGCCAAGGGGCAGTCCTCACCCTATCCCCGCGGCGAGACCCACTCGCCCCTGCGAAACCATGTCGAGCTGGGCGATCCCTACCCGACACTCACTCGCAGGGCCCAGTTCCTGATCGAGCACCCGTGGTTCGTCGAGGCCGGTGAGGACCTACCGGTGCACAAGGACCCACCACCGATGGGTGGCGACCGACCGTTCCGCCTCTCCAGCGGCCACAACCGGTGGAGCGTCCATGCGATGAACATGGCCAACCCGCTGCTGCTCCAGACCCATCGAGGGAAGCCGTCGTTGGTGATCAACGACGAGGATGCAGCCGAGCTCGGGGTGGTCGATGATTCACCCGTGCGCGTGTTCAACGACAGCGGCGAGCTCACCGTGGATGCGCGGATCTCGAGCGCGCAGATGCCGGGCTCGCTGACCATCTACAACGGGTTCGAGGGATTCATGTTCGAGGGTGGCTCAGGAGCGAACGAGGTCGAGACGGGATTGGTCAAGTGGCTCGGATTCGCGGGCGGGTATGGGCACCTCCAGTACGCGCCGACAGAGTGGCAACCGACGCCCGCGGACCGCTGCGTCCGTGTCGACATCGAGCCCGCACACGAGGGATGAGCCGTGACATGAGCCGCGACATGAGCCGCGACATGAGCCGCGACACGAGCCGCGTCCCGCCCGCACCGGGTCACCGGGACCGTGACGACCGCTGCACCACAAGGGGTGGACCAGTGACCGTGACCACACCCCCGGCCAGAGCGCATGGCCGATCACGGATCGAAGGGCGCCCCGGCACCCAGCGCCCCGGCACCCAGCGCCCCGGCACCCAGCGCCCCGGCACCCAGCGCCCCGGCACCCAGCGCCCCGGCACCCAGCAATCCGGCACCCAGCAATCCGGCACCCAGCAATCCGGCCGCCAATGCGATACCCCACTCATAGAAGAAGGAGAGATCAGATGAGCCAACCAGTGAGCATGCCGTGGACCGCACCGGTGTTCCCGCCGCCTCCGCACTCGTGGAAGGGCGTCCGATCCGTCGTCATGCCTTTCACGCCCGAACCAGATCGCCTCGCAGCGGTGCTGCCGCCTGCCTTCGAACCCGGCAGCGGTCCCGGGTTGGTCACGATGTTGAGCTACGGCTGGGGCGACGTCACTCGCATCCATCCCTTCAACGAGGCCGTGGTGCTGGTGCCGGTGGTGTGCGACGGCCAGCCGGGCAACTACGTGCCGTTCATCTACGTCACCACCGACGAGGCGCTGATACCGGGCC
>JAHFUU010000123.1:4102-7183 GCA_023264915.1 Microthrixaceae bacterium
CGCCGGCTGGCCCAAGAAGCTGGCCGACATCTCATGGGAGCGTGAGGGCGACCACTTCACCGGAACCGTGACGCGGTGGGGTGAGACGATCATCACCGTCGAGGGGGATATCGGTGTCGAGGCGGCGGACAGCTCGCAGATGGCAGCCTTGATGGAAGCGGCCGGCAAGCCCACCTTCAACTACAAGCTGATCCCCGGGCCCGGTGATGAGATCGAGATCGAGGAGGTCACCTCCACCTCACTGGAGATCGTCCCCCAGACAGTCGAGGTGGGTGCCGCCAAGGTCATCGCGCACTCCTCAGAGGACGACCCGGTGGCCTCCATCCTGCCCTCAGTCGAAGGGCCGCTCGTGGTGATGGTGTCTGACAACACCATCCCGTGCGGCACAGTCGTGCGGCGCATCGAAGGGCGCGTGGGGGCATGAGGCTCGGATCTGGTGGCCGAGGCGCTTGGGCTCAGCGGCCCCCGGCGGGAGGGGGCATCGGTGAGTGAGCAGGACCTGACACCCGAGCAGCGCGAGGCGCGTGATTGGGCGCGCGAGTTTGCCCGCCGGTCGGTCGTCCCTCGTGCCTTGATCCTCGACAAGGACCCCGAATCCCCTGAGCGCGACGCCATGGTGCTCGAGGCAGCCAAGGCGGGCATCTTCGGTCTCGCCCTGCCCGAGCCGATGGGCGGGATGGGCCTCGACCCTGTCGGTTCGATGCTGGTCACCGAGGAGCTAGCGGCAGCCTGCGCAGGTTGTGCGGTCCTCTTCGGCGCCAGCGCACTCGGCTTCTCGCCGATCCTGGCGTCGTTTGACATGTCGCTGTTCGACCGCTTCGTGCGACCCATCGTCGAGTCGTGGTCGACCGAGGAGCCCAAGCATGCGGCGCTGGCCGCAACCGAGCCTGACATGGGATCGGACTTCATCCAGGGCCACCCGCAGGCACACCCGCGGACACGGGTGACCAAGCGCGACGGGAGCTACCTGATCAACGGCACCAAGGTGTTCATCTCCAATGGTTCTCTGGCCAGCATGGTCACGGTGTTCGGGTCGCTCGATCCCTCAGGCCCGATCCGGGACAACATGATCTGTCTGGCGGTTCCCACCGACACGGCGGGGTTCTCGGTGGGTCAGATCTTCGACAAGATGGGCCAGCGGGCCAGCCCGGCCGCGGAGCTGGTGTTCGACGACGTCGAGGTGCCCGAGGCGAACCGGATCGGTCTGGACGGCGGCGGCTGGCAGATCAACAGGTTGGTCATGATGTTGAGCAGGCCTGCGGTCGGGGCCATAGCGCTTGGCATCGCGAGGGCCGCCTACGAGAAGGCGATCGAGTATGCCGAGGCCCGGATCCAGGGTGGGAAGGCGATCGTCGGCCATCAGGCAGTGCAGCTCATGTTGGCTGACATGGCGATCAGGGTCGAGGCGGCACGGCATCTCGTGCACGATGCGTCCCGGTCGATGGCTCGTGGTCAGCCCGACCTGAAGCTCTCCTCGATGGCCAAGACCTTCGCCTCTGATGCTGCGGTGGCCAACAGCATCGACGCGATCCAGATCCTCGGGGGCTATGGGTACATGCACGAGTATGGCGTCGAGAAGCTGCTGCGTGACGCCAAGCTCACACAGATCTATGAGGGCACCAACCAGATCAACCGGTTCGAGATCATGGAGTCGGTCATCGCGTCCCGCGCGTAGCCACCCCGCCTCGGGCTGGTTGCGCGCCAGGCGGTGCCGTGGGGATCGGAGCGCGTGTGTGGCTCAGGCGGGTGCTGCGGCGGGCTCGATGTCGACGTATATGAACCGGTCGATCGGGACGGGTTGCCACTCCATCGGGCCGTAACGCAGGTGGCCGTAGCCGGCCGCGAAGCCGAGGTACTTGACCATCGACGGCTCGACCTCGTTTGGGGCCATCCACTCGGGGAACTGGATCGGGTCCCACCCGTTGTAGACGGTGACCCCCCCGGGCCGTTGGGCGGGGGAGAGCTTGGCGCGCACCACGAACTCACCCACATCGTTGAAGCAACGCACGAACGCGTTGTCCTCGATGCCCTTTTCGGCCGCGTCGTCACCGTTGATGACGATGTGCGGCTCGCCACGATGGGTGCCGAGGATGACCTTGTTGGCCTGGTTCATCGCATGGATCGACCAACGGTTGTGCCCGGTCGTCAGGCGGTAGGGGTGATCGCCGCCCATCAGCGGGGAGTCCTTGTGCACCGGGAGGTCCTCGCCGGCCTCGACGAACCAGGGATGCTCGATGAGGAACTGGGCGCGGCGTGTCAGCGTCGGGTACGGCTCGCCACGATCGACGTGGTTGGAGAACACGTTGACGGGATGGTTCGGTTCGGGCCACGGCGTAGCCTGGCCCTTGGCCATGCCGAAGCGACCCCAGTCCGTGTAGCGGATGAAGCCCTTCTCGCGTACCTTCTCGAGGCATGCATCCTCGGGCAGGACGCCGGCATAGGCCGAGTCGCGCAGGGACTCGTCGATGTGCTGTTCCTCGGTCTCCATCG
Source organism: Microthrixaceae bacterium (assembly GCA_023264915.1). Classification (GTDB taxonomy): domain Bacteria; phylum Actinomycetota; class Acidimicrobiia; order Acidimicrobiales; family Acidimicrobilacustridaceae; genus JACPNV01. The sequence goes on from JAHFUU010000123.1 coordinate 6,593, forward strand.
CGCCATCGAGGGTGTAACGGTTCCAGAGGTCCTCATAGCGGTGCGTCAGGCCGTGTCGGTCCTTCCATGACTCGAGGCCCCGTGCCTTCGCCCGTCGTGCCATCGCAACGCACAGGTCAGCGAACATCTCCCACTCGGCCCGCGCCTCACCGATCGGCTCGGCGACCTTGTCAGAGAAGACCAGAGCCATGATCGGGATGTGGGTGCCGACCTTCTCATAGTGCTGGGCGGCCGGGAGCACGATGTCTGAGTGCATGGCGGTGGTCGACCAGCGCCAGTCGATCGTGATGATCTTGTCGAGCTTGGGCCAGAGGTTCTCGAGCAGGATCCCCCGCCCGCCTCGCGTGCGGCGCAAGATGTTGCCACCACACTCGAAGAGCACCTTGGGTGGGTCGTCGGGGCCGGGCCGGTCGAGGCCACGCCACCAGCCCGCGGCCATGGCTTCGTTGAAGTAGTCGTCGAAGCTGCGCTTCATGTCAGGATCGTTGAAGAGCGGGTTGTTCCAGCGCTCACGCATGCCGCAGTGCCAGTACCAGAAGAACGCTGGCGGGACCATGCCGCCGGTGCCCGCGGCGTTGCCCGGTTCGGCAT
>JAHFUU010000124.1 GCA_023264915.1 Microthrixaceae bacterium
CCCTCGCGGCGCGGTGAGGGATCCCTCTTTGTGCCTCGGCTTGAAGCCTCAAGGCGAATCACGTGAATCGCGAGTCAACCTCTGGCCGAGGCAAGATCGAAGATGCCAGGGAGCAGCGTTTCGTGTCACCGAGGCGCATCTTCGGGCTTGCCTGTGCGAACGTGAGCGGCAGCGAGTGGCCGTTCGCACGGAACCAGGTGCGAGCACCGCAGGTGCCCCGAGAAGATGAGCGGTCGACGACGTCCAGCCTTCGCAGGCCTTGGCAGGCCGGGGCGAAGCCCTGCTAGGGTCAGGTTGACGATGTAAAGGGCGGCAGATCTGCTAGGGGCTGGGCTTCCGCCAAAGCCCGTGTGAGGCGGCCTTGCCGAGCCGTGAGGGAGGTCACAATGGGTACAGGACGCACGCGTTTCGCTGGTCTCATCACGTGTTTCATCTCGATGGCGGTGCTGTTGGTGTGCAGTGAACCAGCGAGAGCGGCCGGCGAGCCGCTCGCCTCGCTGGTGGCCTCTGGCAGCTCGAAGAACTACCTGGGGGACGTGTTCGGAACCAGCGCCAACGACCTCGGCCAGTTCGACGTGACCCTTGACGCCTCAGGGTCTGTTGATCCAGACGGCTCGATCCTCCAGTACCGCTTCGTGTGGGGAGACGGATCGACGGCCGAGCAGCCGACACCTGTGGCCGTCCACGGCTACGGGCGCTGTGACGCGGACGGGACGTGTTGGGGCTCAGGGGACCTCCCTCGGGTCGCTTACGTCGAGGTTCAGGACAACGATGGCCAGTGGTCCGCTCCGTCGGACTCCATCACGGTCACGACCGGCGTCGACAACCACGTACCGGTCATCACCACCGCCGGTGCGTTCGTTTCCCCCACAAGCGGCCCGGGACCGCTCCAAGTGCAGGCGAACCTGACCGGGCTGCACGACCCTGACGCCAACGGCGCCATCAGCTACGTACACCTCGACTGGGGCGACGGCACCAGTGCCCACTACTACGACGGTTCCCAGCCCGCCGCGGTGGACCACACCTTCTTGGGCAGCTCCGACGACAGCCAGTACCAGGTCTGCCTGACTGTCGGCGACGACCAGAGCGGCGAGGCGAACAGCTGCACGCCCGTCAACGTGTCTGCCACGCCCGCGACACCCACACTCTCCCTTGGTGACTGGGTGATCCTGGACTGCGGTGATCCTGCCGGAGTCGAACCGTGTCAGGCCGGCCCGACCGCGAACCCGTGGGCACCGGTGAGAGTCGCTCCACGGCTGCTCACCTATGACGAGAACAACGCAGGAACATGCGCGGGCTTCACCTACCGCGCCGACTGGGACGACGACGGCACCTGGGACGACGTGGGCCCTCTCAGCTCATGTGACACGACCTTGGACCACACCTTCGGTGTTGGCACCTACAACTCGAGGTTCCAGGTGACAGATGAGACCGGCCTGTCGGCCACCACCTCCTACGCGGCATTCGGTGGCGGGAACTTCGTCGTCTACCCGAGCCCTGGGGTCGGCACCGTCCGCTTCCACAACGAAGGCCTCCCTGACCTTCCCCCCGGTACCAGCTACTTCATCGGGTCCTCATGGCAGGGCTACTCGTCGTCGGGCCAGACGCTAGACACCGAAGAGGTCTCGTCGGTGCTTCCTGCGGGCAACTTCGTCCTCGCGGTGTCGGGCCAGGACCCGACGATGGCCTTCGGCGGGGCCACCTGCACAGACCCGACCGGCGCGCCGACTGCGACAGGGTCATCGCTGTCGGGCAACGTCGCATCTGGTGAGACCGTCGACTGCACCTTCCACTGGTACAAGCCGGCCACCGCCAAGGTGAAGCTGGTGGCGACGCCTTCGGACACCTCCGAGACCTTCGACATCGTCTTGGAGCACTCGCTCTTCTACAGCGACCGCATCGCCAATGGCCAGATCGGTACCGAGCCCGGGTACGCACCCGGGTCCTACACCGCCACGATGACGCCCAAGGAAGGCTGGATCCTCGACCAGATCACCTGTGACGACTCGGACTCCACGGTTGACGTGGTCTCTGGCGTGGCCACCTATGTCCTTGATGCAGACGAGACGGTCATGTGCACCTTCTATGTCCATCAGGGCGAGATCACCACGGCGTCCCTGTCGGGCGGCCAGACCCTCAGCTCAGACAACGACGGAACCCCTGGGGCAACCCCCTCTGATGCGATCGAGACCTCGGTCAAGCTCCCCGCCAACGTGTCAGGTACCGTCACCATCGACGAGTCCAAGTCCAACCCGGCACCCGGTGACCCTGCCTACCCCAACACCGGCGCCTATGACTTCTTGGGCTGGCGCGCGCTCATCACAGCCCCGCCAGCTCCTGACCCCGACCAGCCTCTCGAGTTTACCTTCGTGATCGACAGGTCGCTGGCCGAGGGCAACCCCCTGGTGAACGAGACGACCATCCAGCTGTTCCGCGACGGCACAGCTCTCGCCAACTGCGCGAGCCCACGCGTGCTGCCATGTGTCAGCTCACGCACCCGGACACCCGGCGACGACTTCAAGTTCACGATCATGAGTGACCACGCCTCGACTTGGGATCTGGCAGTCCCAGATACCGGCAACACCATCTGGGGCACGATCACAGACCCTCAGGGCAATCCCGTGACCGGGATCGCGGTGGCAGCCTACAGCGCATCGACGGGAGCACTCCTCAAGCAGTGCGCATCGAGTGATGCCGACGGCGTCTACGCCTGTGACGCCCTGCCCGACGGCACCTACCGCCTGCGGGTCAGCGATCCTTCTGGGGTGTTCCTCCCGAAGTGGCTCTCGTCGTCCTACACCACCGACGGTGCCAGCTCCTATGTCGTGTCCGGCTCGCTCAAGACGCGGTGGAACGCGAGGATCTTCCGGTCCTCGGACACGGGCACCATCAGGGGACAGGTTCTGTGCGGGAAGATCATCGCTGGCTGCACATCGATCAACCAGCCACGCGCTGGCCTCGAGGTGCGCATCTACAACGCCGCAGGACGTGTCGTGCTGGTCACCGCCACCGACGCGTCAGGCAACTACGTGGCCTCCGGGCTCGAGCCGGGCAACTACACCGTCAGGATCGGCGGCCTCAGCGGTCCGTACGCGTTCTACCTCAACGCCAACACGCGCCTGACCGCCACCAAGATCGCCATCATCGCCGGCACCAGCGCAGTCGCCAACCAGAAGCTGTGCGGATCGGGCGGCACGGCCTGCAACTGAGTGACCGAGGCCGACGCAACAACGGTCAGCAGTTACGGTCAGCAAGTACGGGTGGTGCCTATCCGCCCCCGCAGGACTTGCCAGCGGGACCGACAAGCACGACCCGCATGGCTCCCTCACACCCTGCGCCGAGATCGGTGGTGGCGATCTCGAGGTTCGTGCCGGATACCCCACCGACGATGCAGCTCGCCAGGCAACCCGTAGCCGTCTCGGGATCGTCAGGGAAGGCAAACCCTTCTGTGACCGAGCCCGCGTCGATCGTCAAGACCACGACGGTCCCCGTTCGCGTCACGTTGAAGGTGACACAGTCGGGCAGATCGGTGAAGGTCGACCAGCCGCCGAGGCCGACCCCAGGCTCGCACACCCCGCCGTTGTTGGTGGGGGTACCGCGGCCTGTGTCGGTGCCGTCGGTGGGGTCGGGGATCGAGCTCGTGTCGAACTGGGCCCGGTAGTAGGCCTCGGTGCCAGATGCGGCAGCGGCCGCTGACATCGACAGCACCTGGGGGGCGACCCAGGCCAGCCCTGTGGCCGCCACCCCGCCAGCTACCAAAGCGCGGCGACTCGGGCCGGCGTTCTCTGTGGCGGGCCTGTCGCCGCCATCGAGGCTGTGGGTCATGTCTGTGATCCTCCTGATCGCAGGTGGCCGACCTCGAATGCGGGCTTCGTAGAGGCCCTGGGTGGAGCCTAGCCGGACAGGGGCTGCGATCGGCTCCTGCTGCTGCTCGCTCATCCAAATTGGGGAGGCCTGATTCATGCCCGTGGCTGTCCGCTGGCGCTGTTGAGGTGCCGATCTTCTGGGCGAACAGACCTTGAAGGGAAGGGGAGCGAGATGCGTCGTAACTCCTTTAGGGCGGTCATGGCCATGGCGGCGGTCTTGTTGGCGCTTGTCGTGACGGGCGGCTCGACATCGGCGGCACCGGCTCGGACCACCACGACCAAGACGACACAGGGGTTGGTGTCCACCAACCCGTGGGCGGCGGCACAGCCCACGGCCTGGGGCCGGCAGATCTCAGCGGTCGCCTACTTCGGTGGCGAGATCTATGTCGGCTACGGCGACTGGAACGCCAACACCGGGCCCACCCACGTGACCTCGTGGTCCCCTGCAACCGGTGCCTGGACCGATCATCTCACCGCTGACACCGAGGCGATCGAGGGCTACCGCCAGATCGGGTCCTCGCTGTACGTGCCGATGGTCGACCCGAAGGCCAACACCTCAGATCTCGCAGTGTCTGACCCGTGGCGAGAGGTTGCAGCGGGCACCGCAGGCGCAGCCTTCGAGCATGTCTTCGACGCGGCGCAGACCGCCGACGGCCTCTGGCTGGTCGGCTCCAAGCGCGGCACCGAGGCGGCGATGGCGATGCGCAGCACCGACGGTGGCACGACCTGGTCCGAGTCGCTCACGGTGCCCGGCTACGGCAACCGCTTCTACACCGCAGCCGTGATCAACGGGGTGCTGCACTTGCAGGACCAGTACTCCGCATACCAGTACCTGAACGGTGCATGGGTCGCCGGCCCGCTCATGGCCAGCACGCACCAGGTGCACAACACGGTGTCGGTGCCCGGCGCGGTGGCCTCGGTCGGCTACTACGGGCCCGGCTGGCTGTACCGCTTCGACGGCACCTCCTACACGACCTCGTCGACCCAGGACTGGCTGGCCCTCACCAAGAGCGGCAACACCGTCTACGCCCTCCGCTCCGGCTCGGTGATGTCATCGACTGACCTCGTGAGCTGGCGGACAGTCGCCCGCAGCGTCCCCTCGGGAGCGATCAGCCTCGCAGTGGGTGGCGGGTACATGTGGTTCGGCACCACTGCCGGCCAGCTCTGGTCCGCACCGCTGAAGTAGGCGCTCTGCATCCAAGGCCTCTACACCAAAGACCCCCGCACCCGCCGGCGCACCTCATCATCCGCATGAGAGGTGCGCCGGCTTCAGCGGGCGTGCGCCCAGGCCGACAGGGGATTCATCCCCATGAGAGGTGCGCCGGCTTCAGCGGGCATGCGCCCGCAGGGATGTCATCCGCATGAGAGGTGCGCCGGCTTCAGCGGGCGTGGGTTGGCCGAGAGGATGTCACCCGCACTCGATCACCCGCACTCGATCACCCGCACTCGATCGTGAGCCGGCCGCCGATGTTCATCGCCCCGGGCGCGACCGTCCCTGTCGTGGCCGGCAGTGTGCCTGCGCTGACCAGGCGTGAGAACAGCCATATCGGCGGGTAGCCGTTTCCGCCGTTGGCCGTCACGTCGGTCGTGTATCCGAGCGGCGGGGTGAAGCTGTTGGTCGAGGACACGTTGGACGCGCTCGCGAGGCCCACAGCGAGGGTGTTGGGCAGGTCGACGGTGATGGAAGGGACCTGCACCGCCGCTGATGCCGGCAGCGGCGGCAGTGGGCTGATCACCCCGCTGCCCTGAAGAGCGATCTCGCCGGGATCGTTGGCCACCGCGTTGGCCTGCTGGTAGGCAGCGACCACGACCCTTGCCTGTGGCTGGTACCCGCTGTCGCCCGTGAAGGTCACGTCGAAGGAGTAGCTCGAGGACAGGCCGACCTGGCGGAACCACACATAGGTGCGCTGGCTCCAGTTCGCGGTGCTCCCGGTCGCAGTGGTGCCGGGCGTGGTGACATCGGAGTCGTACTCGCCGAGCAGCGTCCAGCCAGCCGGTGTCGCGAAGTACGACGCGGGCATGCCGATGATGTGGTCGACGTTGCCCACGGCGAGGTGCACCATCGCGAAGCCCGAGATCGGTACGCCGCTGGGCGTGAGCGTCTTGGTGCTGGTGTTGCTGGCGTTGCCGATCGCTCTGGCCTCGGCGTAGCCGACAAAGGATGGGGGACCGGTGCAGATGCCGCTGTTGGCAGCGGCGGGTGCGTTCATCGACATCACCACCGGAGCGACCCAGGCCGCCCCGCCTGCCACGGCTGCCGCCGCCAGGAGGCGCCGGCGGTCCAGGTGTGCCGGACCTCGGACCCGTGGTCCGGTGGCCCCTGTGGCAGCTGGGGTGCGCGGGCCGGCCGTCTCGCCGCCGCGTGGTCCTCGGTCTCGCGTCGCGCTGGTGACGCCTCGGGTCAGGCCGCGGAGGGGCCCGACCGAACCGACAGCTCCGAACGCGACCCCAGAGGAGGTGACGGCCTCCTCGATCCCTCTGGTGAAGCCGGGGCCATAGAGGTTGGTCGACTCGACTATGGGGTCACCGACGCGGAGGACCACCGGTCAGCTCACCTCTGGGTCCAACACGCTTGACACCGCCACCTGGCGCCGGGCCATTCCGCCTCCTCCGCACAGCCCGCCCAGCCGCGCACTATAAGGGCTCCATCTTGGTTCACCGTCAAATCCAGATCAAGCTTCGCTCAAGATCACCCGCGGGGGCTGCGCCCCCGACGCACCCAGCGGGTGCTCCCCATCGGCGTCGGGCTCCCTGGCGGTCGCGCCGCCGCACGGCGCTTGCCACATCGCGAACAAATTGTCGATACCCGCACGGCAAGCGCCTATTGCGCCATGTCGAATCGCTCCCCTCGTGCGACCTGTCCGGATCCGCCAAGGACCTGGCTCGCGCGGGCGGCTCACGCGGCCGGCTCACGCGGCCGGCTCGCGCGGGCGAACTGTCGCAGCCAGAGGGTCGCGGCTGGGGGTCGTTCGATCAGATCGTCGGGTCACTGGAGGCGAGGCCGGTTGACCTCGCAACAGCGGCTCGGTCGGTTTCCAGGAATGTGGGCCAGAGCGTGCTATGTTGACCCCTAAGTGCAGGTCAGCCCGACGAGGCGGAGGAGACGCCAAGTGATCCGACGAGTCCTGGCAGCCACAGGCGTGATGCTGTCGGTCGCAGTTGGCCTCTTCGTGTTCCCTGACACGGCCACCGCCCAGTACAACCCGATCGAGTGCAGCTTCAGCTACACGCCTCCAAG
>JAHFUU010000125.1 GCA_023264915.1 Microthrixaceae bacterium
CCGTTCAGGGGGCACTGCCCTCACAACTTCTTCAGGTTCTTCACGACGTGTGGTTGCCATCAGAGGGCCTCCACATCGCGCTCGCCGGTTCGCACACGCACGACGCGGTCGACCGGGTATGCCCAGAGCTTCCCGTCGCCGATGGTGCCCGTGCGGGCAGCACCGGCGATCGTGTCGATCACCTTGTCGGCGTCAGGTGAGGCACACAAGCACTCGACCCTCACCTTTGGGATCAGATCGACCTCGTACTCCGCTCCTCGGTAGGTCTCGGTGTGCCCCCCTTGGCGGCCGAAACCCTTCACCTCGGTCACGGTCAATCCCGATACTCCAATGCCTTTGAGGGCCTCTTTGACGTCTTCGAGACGGTGCGGCTTGATGACCGCAACCACCGCATGGACCATTGCTCCTCCAGTCAGCGAATCGCTGGCACGGGACGACACAGCACCCCAGAAGGTGGCGCTGCTGTCTCGATGGGCGCTCTCACGGGAACGACGACCTCGCTGTCGCCCATCAGGCAGATCGGTCCCGCCTGACCCTTGGAAAGCTACGAAGCGAGGGTTTCATCCCGGTAGACCAAGCATTAAGGGAGTGGGTAGAGAACCTTTCGACCTTATGACCACCGTCCCGTCTGGTTTCCTAGCGTTCGCGCCGCCGGACAGCGTTGGCCACATCGACGACAAGTTGTCGATCACCGGGCAGCAAGCGCCTAGCCTGTCGCGTGAGCCGCTCGTTCTGCCTGCCCCACGTCCTGTGATGACCTCGCCGACCACGACCGCCCCCGTCGATGCCGACGTGTCTCCCGAGCCGGCGGTGTGGTCCGAACAGGCGTCCCAAACCGACCCTCAGGTCGAGGATGCGCGACACACGACGGCCGGCGCGCGCGCACGGATCGTGTACCAGCCATCCCTCGACGGTGTGCGCGGGATCGGGCTGCTGTTCGTTCTGGCGAGTCACGCCGGGTTCGAGTTCGCAAGGGGCGGGTTCTTGTGGGTGTCGGCCTTTTTCACCCTTTCGGGCTACCTGATCACGTCGTTGCTCGTCGTAGAGCACAAGCGCTATGGCTCGGTCAGCGCGAAGACCTTCTGGGCTCGAAGGTTCCGTCGGCTGATGCCCGCCGCGATCCTGACGTTGTTGGTGGTCTGCGGGTTTGGATTGGTGTTTGCCGATCCGACCCAGCTCGGCCGGCTTCGGGGCGACGGACTGAGCGCGTTGTTCTACGTGGCCAACTGGCACTTCATCTTCTCCAACACCGCATACGCCGACCTGTTCGCCTCACCGTCACCCGTTCAGCACTTCTGGACGCTGTCTATCGAGGAGCAGTTCTACCTTCTTTTCCCGTTGTTGTTGCTCTTCGGACTTTGGGTTGGCCGAGGCAGGTGGAAGGTCATCGCTGGAATCGTTGGTGCGATGACCGTCGGGTCCGTGGCGTGGATGCTCTACCTGACCTCAACTGGTGCTGACACCGATCGCCTCTACTTCGGCACTGACACCCGGCTGCCCGAGCTCTCGATGGGTGTGCTCTTGGGGATCGGCCTTGGGTTCTGGCACCCGCAGTTCCGCCCACTCGGTGACCGGCTGGTCAAGATCGCGGGTCTGGTTGCACTGGCCGTCGTGCTCGCCATGACCTTCACGGTCTCACGCACCGACGCCTGGCTCTACAAGGGGGGCCTGGCAGCGTTCGCCTGCTTGAGCTGCGTTCTCGTGTTCACCTGCATCCACCCGGGCAGCTGGTCGGCTCGGCTGCTGTCCTTCAAGCCGCTCGTGGGCTTGGGGATGCTCTCCTATACCGCCTACCTCATCCACTGGCCAGCCTTTCTGGTGCTGTCGCCTCAGCGAACCAAGCTCGGCCAAATCCCCCTGTTCGGCTTGAGGCTCGCGGTCACCGTCGGTCTCGCTTACGGGATCTATCGGCTTGTAGAGCAGCCGGTCCGCAGCGGTGCCAGGATTCGTGGGCGTGTCGCGGTCTTGGCGGTTCCGCTCTCGTTCCTGGTGGTCGTTGCGGGGCTGGTGGTCGTCACGAGACATCCACCACCCCCGGCAGTCAACCTCGCGGGCGACGACCAGGTCGATCCACCCAAGGTTGCGCCTGGCGCCGCCAAGGTGATGATCGTCGGCGATTCGCAGGCCTGGGTGCTCGGGAATGCTCTGCGACGGTGGGCAGAGTCACACCCCACCCAGGCAGCCGTGTGGGACGCGGCCGGGCGCGGTTGTGGGATCGTTCGCGGTGGCACGACGATGCGGATGGGCAAGGAAGAGACTGGAGTGTGTGAGGATTGGGATGCCCAATGGACCAACAAGCTCGAACGCTTCGATCCCGATGTTGTGCTGGTGATGAGCAGCGGCTGGGACTGGGTTCCTCGGAAGCTCCCAGGTTGGGACGACTTCAAGAAGTACGGTGACCCGACCTTCGACACCCACATGGTCAGCGAGTACAACGAGGCGGCCAAGCTGCTGTCCTCGAGGGGGGCGCAAGTGGTGTGGTTGACCAACGCGTGCTACGAGCTTGAGGCTTTCTCCACCGATGACCCGCGTCATGGCAACAAGGATCTGTTACCCCAAGTCGTCGGTACGAACCCGAACACGGTGCGGATGTATGACTTCTTCGCTGACCTCTGCCCGGACGGCAAGTACACGCGCGAGGTCGGTGGTGATCCGAACGGTCGGCCCGACGGCCTTCATCTCTCTGACCGCGCAGCGGATGTCGAGGCAGCCAAACTCATGCCTCTCATGATCGGGATCAAGGGAACAAGCCCACCTGCTACATGACCGACTAGCGGGACTTCGTCCCAGCCCGACGAGTCATGTGATCGGGATGGGATCCTCGGTCGCCGGACCGAGGTGTTTGTCCTGTCTTCGCAGCCACTGCCAGGTGATATCTATGCCGATGGCAGCCATGATCACCAAGGCGACATCGGCTGCTACCCGAAACCGTGGTATGGGGATCAGAATGGTGGCAGCGGCGGTTGCTACGAGCACGGGTGCCAGCACGGGGCTGATCGGGACGCGTCGGCGACGAAGGCCGATGCCTCCGACCACGGCGAGAGGGAGCGAGACCATGAGCGCGACCCAGCTGCTGCGTGCCACGAAGGTGCCCATACCTTCCTGGCCGTCCCAGCGGTCAACCGTGTCAATGGGTTGGTAGACAGCCCAGAATCGGCCAGTGCGTGCGAACGCGGTGACCACAGTACGGCCGGGGTGGTCCCCGATGTAGGTGCGAGCGGCCGCCGACAGAAGACGTTCTGACTCGCTGTCATCGCGCACCTTGGAGGTGTCGACGGGGTCGACACACTCGAAGGTCCAGTAGCCGAGTTCGGCACCGTAGTACGTGGCGTCACATGACCCGAGCAGGGAGGCCATGCCCAGGTTCGTGGAGATGTAGACAGGATGTTGGAAACGCCCGAGGTTGTACAGGACCCATGGGGCCATCAATGCGCACGCGACGCCGCCAGCGGTGGCCAGCAGGCCAACCCTGGTCCCGAATCGCAGCCGCTCGGGTACCTTGTCGCCCGCAGGGGTCTTGAGCCCCCACAGCATCGGGACCATGCAGGGCAGCCAGAGGATGAGCTCGGCACGGGTTAGCCACGAGATGCCAACCGCTATCCCCAGCAAGCTTGCATTGGAGAAGCTCGGTCGGCGCCACAGGCGGTAGGCACTCAGAATCACGAGGCATGCCAACGGAATGACAAGGCTCTCGACCATCAGGTCGGCATCCCGTGACCACAGCAACGGATCTACCGCTGCGATACCCGCCGCGATGGCCCCGACGTTGCGGCTTCGCCTTCCGGTCGGATTCGAGCGGTCGCCGCTCAGCCTCCATGCGACGAGGCCGACGAGCGCGACCCCGACCGATCCCACAAGTGCCGTTGCCGCGCGCCACCATCTGATGCCGTCGAAGCCGACCTTGTCCAGTGCCGCCAGGAAGATGGTGAACATCGGGGGGTGCGCTGCACCTGGCACCTCGGGCCCGGCCTTGCCGTAGAGGATCGTGTTGGAGTCGATGAAGCCGTGACCTTGGCTGAGATGCTCCGCCTGCACGGTGACGTACTGCGTATCCCCGAACAACGGGAAGCACTCGCCCGTGATGCCTTTGGGGCTGCCTGCCGCGCACGTCGGGCGAAGCACGTGGATCACCGCCAGGCGAAGGGCGAAAGCCGCCACGGCGATGAGAACCAAAGGCAGGTAGGGTCGCAAGCGCGCCACGCCAGAGTCTGCCTCTCACGCATGCTGGTACCCCAAACCACCAAGGAGTTGTGCAGGCCATCTAGGTCCCAGTGCATCGGGCTCCAACACCCTCACCCACGCCAGGTCCCCAAGCTCTCCCGGCATCGCTTCTGAAGTTGGCCTCAGAGCGCTCGGGGAGCTGGGCCTCAGGTACCAGACGAGGACCCCGAGGCTGGCGTCTTGGGTCGTCGGACCGCCGCCTTAACGACTTCGCCCATGCGCAACTCCGCGATGGTCTCGGTGATCAGCAACGGGAGATCGAGCTGTTCGATCACCCGCGAGACGACAGGTTCTAGATCGAGGCGGTTGACGACGTGCTCGACGATCGGAACCACGTCGAGGCGTTCGATGACCTGGCCTATCGCCGGTTCGAAGTCGAGGCTGGCGAGCACCTCTTGTGCTATCGGGTGCAGCTGGATCCTCACCTGGTCCAGCACCGGCTCGATGTCGACCGCCTCGACGACCTCGGAGGCCACGATCTGAACGTCGAGGGCTCCGGCGACACGGTCAGCGATTGCCGTTGCATCGAGGGACATGGCAATGCGGTCAGCCACCCCCCGCCGCTCAATTCGTTCGACCAACGCGTCGATCAGCTCATCTAGGGCCGGGCCGATCACCACGAGGAGCGAGCGCACGGCGAGGTGAGTGAGGAAGCGGGGAAGTCGTGCAGGGGGCCACAACGCTCCGTCAGTGACCTCCTCCACGGCTCCCTCGATCGGCGCTGCCATCGTGACCATGTTGGCAGGCCTGGAGCCGGAGCGTGGCGAGCCGGATTCGCCTGCGAACCGAGTTCCTGATCAGATAGGGGACTTAGGAGCCGCCCGAGCCTCGAAGGCGGGTGCTGCAAGACAAGGGGGAAGGGCGTGAGTGCGCAGATACCACTCGTCGACTATCTCGTCCTCGGGGACGATCCGCACCTCGAAGCCCATGAGTGCACCTCGTGTGGGGCCCGCTACTTCGATCATCGCATCGCCTGTGCGAGCTGCTAAGGTACCGAGTTCTCCGAGGTGCGGCTACCAGTCGAAGGTGTGCTGAAGGCGTTCACGATCGTGTCCATGGCTGCCCCTGGCATTCCAGTGCCGTTCGCGGCTGGAGTGATCGATCTGGGCGGAACCAGCGCCCCGGGCAACGTCATCAACACCGAGCCCGACCCTCGGCACATACAGGTAGGCATGAAGGTCCGGCTTGCAACCTTCTCCCTTGGTGAGGACAGCGCGGGGACCGAAGCGATCGGGTTCGGTTTCGAGCCGGTCCCATGATCAGCGCAGGAGACATCCAATGAGTGAAGACCTCTGGATCCTCGGGATCCACATGACCAAGTTCGGCAAGCACCCCGAGCGTGACCTTGTCGACCTTGCGGCCGAGGCCGCAAGGGGTGCCCTCGCCGACGGCGGCGTGCAGATGCACCAGATGGGCCTGATGGCAGCGGGGTGCTTGATGATGGCCAACGCTGGCGTGGGCCAACAGCTCCAGAAGCAGATCGGCCAGACGGGCATCCCCGTCTACAACGTTGCCAACGCGTGTGCGACGGGTGCGACAGCCCTGCGTGTCGCAGCCATGGCCATCAAGTCGGGCGAGGTCGATTATGCGATGGCAGTTGGTGTCGAGAAGCTGGCCGGCGCGGGATTGCTAGGTGGGGGTGGACGCCCGAAGACCGACGATGATACGTGGCAGCGTCGAGGTCGCTACGGCGCGGTGGCGCCCCTCGACGGTCGCGTCGGCACCGAGACGATGCCGGGGGTCTTCGCCCAGATCGGCATGGAATACGGATACCGCCATGGCGGCACGAGCTTCGAGCTGTTCGCAAGGATCTCCGAGAAGAACCATGCACACTCGACGCTCAATCCTCTTGCTGCGTACCAGAAGCGGTTCACGCTCGATCAGATCATGAACGATGTGATGATCGCGTATCCGAACACGAGGCCGATGTGCTCGGCCAACTGTGACGGCGCGGCGGCCGCAATCCTGGTCAACGGATCCACGCTCAAGACTCTCAGTGCCGAACAGCGCCGCCGGGCTGTGAGGGTCTCGGCGTCCGTGTTGACGACAGATCCCTGGGAGGAGGCCTGCCAGGTTCTCCCAGACGTCAACACCCTGACCCGCAACGCGGCGATTCGAGCCTATGAGGACGCCGGGATAGGTCCCGCTGACCTCGACCTGGTCGAGCTGCACGACTGCTTCGCGACTGCCGAGCTCGTCCACTACGACAACCTCATGCTGTGCGAGGAAGGTGGGGCGGTGGACCTCTTCGAGTCGGGGGCGACTTCCCGCGACGGCTCAATGCCGGTGAACGTGTCTGGTGGCCTCGAATCCAAGGGTCATCCGATTGCAGCGACCGGGATCGCCAACGTCTGGGAGGTTGCAACCCACCTTCGGGGTGAGGCAGGTGACCGCCAGATAGAGGGAGCACGCGTGGGTCTCGCCCATGTCATCGGACTCGGGTCTGCGTGCGGCGTGCACATCCTCGAGCGTTCTGCTGCCTGAATCTGTTGACTGAGCTCGTGGTCTCGAGGCACCACGGCGGGACGGTCCTTGATTCGCGCCCGCTGGTGGACCAGGGTTGTCGGCGTGGATCTGACTCAGCGTGACAAGGCCATATTGGATTTCGAGCGTTCGTGGTGGAACGAGAGCGGGCCCAAAGAGACGCTCATCCGCGAGCGGTTCGAGCTCTCGGCGGCTCACTATTACCAGATCCTCAATGAGCTTCTCGAATCTCACGAGGCTTATGAGTACGACCCCCTCGTCGTCCGAAGGTTGCGCCGTTTGCGCGACCGTCGCCGCCGTGCTCGCCACGAGGGGTACCAGGCGAGCCAGC
>JAHFUU010000126.1 GCA_023264915.1 Microthrixaceae bacterium
GTCGACGTAGATCCGGTCGTGGTCGTGCACGTCAGTCCCCCTGTTGTCATGAGACACACGCGCGTGAGCGTGTGCTGTGGCCCTGGAGACGCTAGTTGCGTTGCCTCGGGGGCTGCGCCCCCGCGGCACGGCCTTTCGGCCGTGCTCCCCATCACCGCCACCTTCGGGCTGGCTCGGCCAGAGGTTGCTCGCTGTGGGCGTGGCCCGATCCCGATAGCCAGTGGTCAGAGTCGATCGGCTATCGCAGAGGCGAACTCAGAGCACTTGACCTGTGTCGCGCCATCCATCAGGCGGGCGAAGTCATAGGTGACGATCCTGTCAGAGATCGTGCGCTCCATCGCGCTGACGATGTCATCCGCAGCAGTGGTCCAACCGAGATGCTCGAACATGAGCACACCTGACAACAGAACCGAACCGGGGTTGACCTTGTCCTGGCCGGCGTACTTGGGAGCAGTGCCATGGGTGGCCTCGAAGATGCCGTGACCGGTCACGTAGTTGATGTTGCCTCCGGGAGCGATGCCGATTCCCCCGACCTGTGCCGCCAGCGCGTCAGAGAGGTAGTCGCCATTGAGGTTCATCGTCGCTATCACGTCGAACTCGGCCGGCCGGGTGAGGACCTGCTGGAGGGTGATGTCGGCGATGGCATCCTTGACGAGGACCTTGTCGCCTGGATCCCCACCACAGTCATCCCAGCCGACGGCAACATCGGCGAACTCCTCGTGGACGAGCTCGTAGCCCCAGTTGCGGAAGGCACCTTCGGTGAACTTCATGATGTTGCCCTTGTGCACCAGAGTGACGCTCGGGCGGTTGTGCTTCACCGCGTAGTTCAGGGCCGCTCGTTGCAGGCGCTTCGAGCCAGTCTTGGAGACAGGCTTGATCCCGATACCGCTGTCGGGACGGATCGTCCAACCAAACTCGTCGTGAAGCAGCTCGATGAGCCTCGCGGCCTCGGGCGTGCCGGACTCGACCTCGAGACCCGCGTATATGTCCTCTGTGTTCTCACGGAAGATCACCATGTCAACCAGCTCTGGATGCTTCACCGGTGAGGGCACCCCCTCGAACCAGCGCACGGGCCGCAAGCACACATAGAGATCGAGGATCTGGCGCAGCGCAACGTTCAGGCTCCGGAAGCCTCCACCTATTGGCGTGGTGAGGGGCCCCTTGATGCCGATCAGGTAGTCGTTGAAGGTCTCGATGGTGGCTTGTGGCAACCAGTCGCCAGTCTGGTCGAAGGCCTTCTCACCCGCGAGGACCTCTCTCCACTCGATGGTCTTGCCGTGCTTTGACGCCGCCGCATCAAGCACCAGCTTCGCTGCCGGCCAGATGTCCACACCAGTGCCGTCACCCTCGATGAAGGGGATGATGGGATTGTCTGACACGTTGAGAGAGCCGTCCTCGTTGATCGTGATCTTGTCGGCCATGCGCGGTCCTCCAGGAATGGGCGAGGCAGGGTCTCGGTGCCCCTCTGCCGCGCCGAGGGTAGTAGCCAGACAAGTTCAAGACAAGTTGAGGGAGGCTACCGAACGACGCGCAGCGTCACGACCTGGAAGGGGCGGAGATCGACCGTGACCCGATCGCCATGGATCGCGACGGGTGCATCGGGGATCGCCGCGTTCGGCTCCTCCAGAAGATCGACGACGCTGACAGAAACCGGCGAGGTATCGAACACGAAGCTTGAACGAGCATGACAACCCCTTGACTCGTAGAGGCGTACGACAAGGTCACCCGAGTCGTCGTCGGCGGGTTTCACGGTCTCGATCACGGCGGTCGACTCTGACGGCGCCAGCGAGACCGGGCACCCTGTCACAGCACATTCGGCGGGATCGGTCTGTTCAGACAGCCCCCGCTCTGCACCCGCAACCTCTCGCTCTGGCAGCACTCGCAAGGGCATGTTGAGCGCGTAGCCCTGCTCGATCACGTCCGTCAGGCCTTTGTGGGTCGGCATGAGAGAGTAGGTGAAGCAGTGCTCACCCTCATCGGCAAGCGGATCGGGGTACCGAGCGCCCTTCAGGAGGGTCAGCCTCACCGTCGTGGATGGCAGGTCTTTGCAGTTCCGGGTCCGAGTCGCATCATGTCCGTACTTCCCATCGTTCAACAGTGCTGCACCGAAGTCGGCCTCGCCGGCGTACACCCAACGGTGCGCGCACACTTCAAAGCGCGCCGCATCCCAACTCGTGTTCGTATGGATCTTGGTGGTGACGTTCCCGAACTGGATCTCACGTGTGAGCTCGTCGGTGTGGATGCCGAGCGGGAAGGAGGCCTTCAGCACATGATCACGCTCGTGCCAGCCGATGGTCGTGTGGATGTCGAGGCGGGGTGAGCCTGCCCGAAGCTCATAGACCTGCCGGACCTCAGACGAGCGGAACGAACGGGTTACCGCCACGCTGGCGACCAGCGGGCCTTCATCGAGCACCTGGACCTCAGAGGCATCAACCAGATCGATCACCTGGCGCCGGTAGTACTCATCAAGATCCCAGGCGTCGTACTCGGTGGGGAAGTCCGGATGCAGCTGAAGCAGGTTAGCCCGCGCCCCGTCTGCGAGAACCTCCCGGTCACCCTCACGGCCACCCAGGGCAACAACCGATGACAACAGGCCGTCGCGGTCGATGCTCACCGAGATCAGCTCGTTGCCCATGACGATCCCACCCCCGTCCGCCAGAGCTGACACCAGCCGAACGGACGCCTCGTCATCTGGTTCAACTGCAGGCCCCAGGGTCATCGCGCCAGCGGACAGGCGCAGCGCGGTCCTCCCGTCGGCCAGGTCCTGCCGGACAAGTGCCGAAGCGTCGGCACCGGCCAGGGCCTTCGCGTCGATCAGCACGACCTCACAGCGATGGAACGGCGACGCGTTGGCCACCAGGGGCATCCCGCTGCCCCGGCCAGAGGTGCGCGCACCTGAGGGCGCAGCTGTGCCCACCGCCGGCCCGTGGCCGCCAACAGCCACCGCCATGTGGCTGAGAGCGCTATGGATGATCTCCTCGAGATCGGCAACGAGGGCCGCGTAGGTCTGTTCGGCCTCTCGGTGCACCCAGGCGATGGAGGAGCCAGGAAGGATGTCATGGAACTGGTTCAACAAGACGGCCTTCCATATCCGGTCCAACTCGACCTTGGGATAACCGTCGGCTGCTTTGGTGCCGTATGCAGCCACACACCACAGCTCGGCCTCGTGCAGCAACTGCTCGCAGCGCCGATTGCCCTTCTTGGTCTTGGCCTGGCTCGTGTAGGTGCCTCGATGGGTCTCGAAGTACAGCTCACCCACCCATCGCGGCGCGTCGCGATACTCGTCGATTGCCTCGTCGAAGAAGTGCTCGGGCGTACCGATCTCGATGCGAGGCAATCCCTCGAGGTCTCGCACCCGTCGGAACTGGCGCATCATCTGGCGGTTAGGTCCGCCGCCGCCGTCACCGAACCCGAAGGGCAGCAACGAGCGGGTGGCCCGGCCCTTGTCGGAGAAGTTGCGAACGGCATGGCTCAGCTGCATCGGCCAGAAGAGCGCTCCATAGCTGTCGACGGGAGGGAAGTGGGTGAACACGGTGGATCCGTCGATCCCTTCCCACCAGAACGAGTGATGGGGGAACTTGTTCGTCTTGTTCCACGAGAGCTTCTGGGTGAGAAAGCGGCTGATCCCTGCCAGCCGCATCAGCTGCGGCAACGCCGCTGTGTAACCGAACACGTCAGGGATCCAGACCTCAGTCGATCTGATGCCGAAGTGCTCCTCGAAGAAGCGCTGGCCAAAGGTGAGCTGTCGCACCAGGCTCTCGCCGCTCGGCAGGTTCACATCGGGTTCGACCCACATCCCTCCAACCGGAACCCATCTTCCTTCGGCCACCTTTTCAATGATGCCTTCGAAGACCGACGGATACTCCTCCTTCATCCACTCGTACTGGGCCGCCTGCGAGCACGCGAACACGAGCTCGGGGTAGTCCGCCATCAGGTCGAGCACGTTGGCGAAGGTCCGGGCGGCCTTGCGCTTCGTCTCACGCAAGGGCCAGAGCCAAGCTGAGTCAAGATGGGCATGTCCAACGGCAGTGAGCCGGTGTGCGCTGGCATGTGCGGGCCGCGAGAGCACCTCTGCCAGGTGGGCACGAGCCCTGCCCGCGGTGCCGGCTACATCGTCGAGAACGAGCTCATCCAGCATCCGCTCCAGGGCACGAAGGATCTCGTGGCGCCTCGGATCATCGCCAGACAACTGACGCATCAGCTCGGACAGGCATCGCACGTCCTCTCGCAGCTCGGTGACGTCAGTCTCGACGACGACCAACTCGGCTCTGTTCAGCGAGTAGATGGGCCCCTGTCCCGCCGTCAGCACGTCAGAGTTGGCATCGGGCTGGTGCGCGACCAGCATCGGGTTCGCGGCCGCCTCGACAAGGTAGGAGATGGTCTCACCGCCTTTGGCTGAACCGGCCACCGCAACCTCGTGATTGAAGGGGTGCAGGCCCCGCCACGGCACCCACACCCCGTCGCGCTGGTGCCACATCAAGCCCTCAGACTGGAACCCCGGCATGTTCGTGAAGCCGAGGTCGATGGCTGCTTCGACCCGCTTGCCGGCCCAGCCCTGAGGCACAGCACCGGACATCTTGAACCACGTGGTTCCCCAGGGCCGGCCCCACATCGAGCCCACCGAGAACGGTACGTAGGTCGCCGCCAAAGCCTGATCCACGGCCACCGGCTCACCTGGAACTTCCCATGCCCAGACGTCCAACCGTCGGCGGTCCGACCTCATGGCGGGACGAATCTTCTCGTTCAGCACCCGGTTGAGACGGGCCTCCACCATCGTGGCGTCATCGTGCACTGCGATCCCCCTGCTCGTCGGCTGCGCAGTCTCGGCTGCGGCGAGCCGAGGGGCCAGGTGACGTTACCCTCCCCGCGGGGCCCAGCGGAGCTCCGCTCCGACCCGACAAGCCAAGCCATCAGGTCGGGGAGTCGGAGCCCTCATCTTCTCGGGGCGGCCGAGGCGCACACCCTCTGGTTCTGTTCGAACACCCGGCGAGAACCCGCCGAGTCAGCCTCGACAAGCCGGGCCGAGACCCAGGTTGTTGTAGATCTGGCGCGTGGCCGGAGATCGATTGAGCGTGTAGAAGTGCAGTCCCGGAACGCCTGCCTCGAGGAGCTCGGAGCAGAGCTCGGTTGCGACCTCGATGCCGATCTTGCGCACCTCGTCGGGCTCGTCAGCAACCTGGTGTATGCGATCTGCGAGCCATGCGGGGAACTCTGCACCAGCCATCGAGGCGAACCGCTGGATCTGGGCGGCGTTGGTCACCGGCATGATGCCGGGAACGACAGGCGTGTAGCACCCCAGTGCATGAAGCTCGTCGACCATGTCGAAGTAGTGATGCGCCTCGAAGAAGAACTGCGTTATCCCGAAGTCCGCCTGGGTGAGCTTGCGAGCCAGGTACCGGCGATCGAGCTCGCGGTTGCCACCAGATCGCGGATGAAGCTCTGGGTGGGCCGCGACACCTACGCAGAAGTCCCCGACTGACCTGGCAAGGTCGACGAGATCGATCGCGTGCTCGAGCTCGTGGGGATAATCACCCGGATCCGCAGGCGGATCGCCCGCAAGGGCGAGGATGTTGGACACGTCGGCCGCGCGGTACTCCTCGAGCAGGGACACCAGGTTCTCGCGGGTGTGCGCGATGCACGTCAGATGCGCCATGGCACAGATGCCGGTGTCACGTTGGATGTGCACGACGATGTCACGCGTGCGGTCCCTGGTCGATCCCCCAGCCCCGTAGGTCACAGAGACGAAGGAGGGCCCCAGGGGCTGTAGCTCACCGATCGTCTTCTCGAGCTCCCTCGCCGACTGATCGGTCTTGGGAGGGAAGAACTCGAAGGAGAACGTCTGTCCGGCCGCCAGCTGATCACTGATCTTCGTCATCGGTTGACACCTCGGTTGACCCTGCGACAGATGAGCGCATCTAGTCGTGACCGGCTCACCATCCGCCATCGCGGCGCGAACCTGGTGAACAGCGTAGGCGACACCGCTACCGGCCTCGCCCTACGACGGGTCGGTCGACTGCTGAGACCACGCGCCCCGATCAGCTGACCGTGATCTCGAACGTGAGGCGCTTGGCGAACTGGGTGTTCTCGGGTGCAACCGAGGTCCGCGTACCGCACCGGTAGCAATCCAACATCGTGACCGTCGTCTTCCCGACCTTCTTCGCTTTGAACTTGAACTCGACCTGACCTCCCTGACCAGGCTTGGGTTCTGGCGAGTCGTACTTCATCGTGTGACCCTCCTCCTTCACGAAGGAGTCATCTGGCGCGGAGACGATCATCCAGTTGTCCCCGATGGAAGGGTTCTGGTCCAACCTGATCGCAAACGTCTCGCCCACCACCACGCGGATCTCGGTCTGGTCCTCCTTGAACACCTTCTTCGCTGGCTGCCCGCTGCCATCGGTCGCTTGCTCGACCGAGCCATCGCTGGGCACGTCTGCGGACCTGGTGCAGCCTGCGAGGATGATGATGATGATGACCGACAGGGCGCACAGGGCACGCCCAGCCCTACCGGTGGCCACAAGTGAGGCATCTGTTGGGGGTGAACCAACTGGAGCGGGGGAAGCCATAGGGAGACCTGCTTTCGCGGTGATGTGCCTCCTTTGACGAACCCCGCCGGGTCGAGGTTCCCGGACCAACCTAGTTCGCCGAGAGCACCCCGCGACCTGGCCGAAGGTCGAGATGGAGCAACGGCAGATCAGGACGGGGGAGCAGGCGGCACCTCGACCTCACGGACGAACATGACCTGGTTGGCAACCGCGACCAAGCCGTGGTCACACCACAGGTCGGCCTCGGTGAACACATAGCCTTGGTCGAACCATCTGGCACGGAAGTCGGCGAGAACCCACTCGCTGGTGGGGTGGTCCAAGAAGTTCACGGTCATCTCCAAAGACACCGCCCCCAAGAGCGGATCCCCGGGACGGGAACGGACCCACAATGCAGTAGCCGGCAGATCGGCGATGGTCAGCAGCGCCAGCGGATCCAGGCGCCCTTGCTCGTCGACAGGTGGGACGAGGTACCTGTTCCAG
>JAHFUU010000127.1 GCA_023264915.1 Microthrixaceae bacterium
CCGGACCGATTCGTTCGAGCTCGGCGAGCACAGGCTCGTCTATGACGACTACGGCGAAGGAGAGCGACCCGTCATCTACCTGCACGGGCTCCTGCTCGATGCCGACCTTAACCGGGGCATCGCCGAAGCGCTCGTGCACCACGGCAACCGCGTCGTGCTGGCAGACCTGTTGGGCCATGGTCGCTCAGACAAGCCCCACCATGCATCGCTGTACCGGATCGACGCCTATGCCGACCAGGTGTTCGCGTTGATGGATCATCTCGGAGTCGACGAGGCGGTCCTCGGCGGGCTCTCGCTGGGCGCGAACGTGAGCCTGTTCGCCGCCAGCAGGCAGCCTCGCCGCGTGGCGGGGCTCGTGCTCGAGATGCCGGTCCTCGAGTGGGCCGTACCCACAGCAGCGATGGCGTTCGTGCCGTTGCTGCTCGGCGTCCACTACGGCAGGCGGCTGCTGCGCATCACGTCACGCACCTTCGCAGGCATGCCCCGGACACCGTTCGGTCCGCTCAACAGCTTCCTGAACGCCCTCTCGACACCTCCTGAAGCCGTCGCCGCGATCCTCCATGGCGTTCTCGTCGGGCCCGTAGCGCCCACCAGCGAGGAGAGGGCAGCGATCGATGTCCCCACCCTTGTGCTGGCGCACCGCAACGATCTGATCCACCCGTTCGACGACGCCGTGAACCTGGCCGACCAGATGCCCGACGCGCGGCTCGTGCGCGCCAGGTCGCCGCTCGAGCTTCGCCTCCGGCCAGAGCGCCTCACCAATGCCATCTGTGACTTCCTCGACGAGGTGTGGGCACATCCACAGAAGCGAGCTCGGGCCGCTCAGGGCTCATCGGAGGGCTGACCCACCGTGCTCGCATCCTTGAGCGCCGAAGACGCAGCGCTGCTGGCTGCTCAAGCTCCCGAGGCTCCACTGATGATCGGTGCGCTTTGCCGGTTCGACGGGCAGGGCCTCAAGCACGAGTCCCGGGGCTTGCAGGTCGAGGCGATCCGCCGACACATCGAGAGCCGGTTGGCCCGGCTGCCTCGCTTCAGGCAACGCCTCATGAGGGTTCCACTGGCGCTGGGAACACCGTTGTGGGCAGACGACAGCTCATTTGACATCTCCGAGCACGTCCGGTTCGCATCCATCCCACCGCCTGGTGACGACGCCCAGCTGCGGGCATTCATCGGCAAGCTCCTCGAGGCGCCCCTTGACCCTGACAGGCCGCTGTGGCAGCTGTGGATCCTCGACGGCGCCGCTGACGGCTCGGTGATCGTGATCCCCAAGGTGAGCCACGTGATGGCCGACGGCATCGCGCTGCTCGACTTCGCCGCGTCAGTGCTCGACGCCGATCCATCCACCGAACCGGAGACCCCTGAGCCGTGGACCCCAGAGCCACCACCGGGTAGGGCTGCTCTCGCCGCACGCGCCTGGATCGACCGCAGCAGGCGCCAGCTCGAAGCCGCACGCGCCGTTGCCGCGGCCTTCAGCCATCCTGCTGCGCTGGTATCTGGCGCCAGGCTGACTGCCGAGACGGTCGGAGGCCTTCTCCGTGCTGCGCCGGCGTCGGAGCTGACCGCCCAAGTCGGGCCGCGGCGTGACTTCAGCTGGTTCGAGGTCACGCTCGGCGAGCTTCGCCTCGTCGGCCACGAGCTGTCTGTCACGCTCAACGACCTCGTGCTCGCGGCGTCCGCAGGCGCCTTGCGCGGGCACTCGTTGCGCACAGGCGGAGAGCTGGCCGACCATGACGCCCGCGTCCTCGTCCCGGTGTCGATGCATGACGACCCCGAGGGCGAGCTGACCGACAACCGGTTCTCGGTGCTGGTGGCGTGCCTGCCGACCTCGACACCCCACCCGCTCGATCGCGTCCGGCAGGTGCACTCTGAGATGACCGAGCGAAAGGAATCGGGCCAGGCGGGACTCACCGCGGCGATCTATCGCATCGCTGACTTCTTGCCGCTCGACCTCCTGGCCCGGCTCGCCCCTCCTGCGCTGGCACGCCAGCCGTTCGTGAACCTCGCGGTGACCAACCTGCCCGGTTCGCCGGTCCCGCTCCACTTCCTCGGCTCTCGCCTCGAGCAGCTCTACCCCATCGTCACCGTGACCGGCAACGTCGCCCTGATAGTCGGTGTGGTCTCATACGGCGACGGGCTGGGCGTGGGCATCACCGCCGATCCCGAGGTGGTCACCGACCTCGATGGCCTCACCAAGGACTTCCAGAGCGCCTTCGGTGAGGTCATCGGCCTCGCCAGGCCTGCCTGACCAGGCCTGCCTGACCAGGCCTGCCTGACCCTGCGACTCGCGCGGTGGGCTGATCACATGACGTGGTAGACAAGCCCTTGGGTTTTCCTAGGACCGGAGGTGCCAGGATGGACGAGCGTCTCGGCGAGGCGCCCCGCAGAGATCGTGTCGACTGGTCTGACCAGGTCGATTCGATCCTCGGAGGGGACCTGTGCGTGGCCTTCGGGTACCTGACGCCGGCCGGCGGGGCTGTGGTCGTGCCCGTCACGACCCTGGGAGCTCGGGACCGCGGTGCCGGCACGGTCACCACCAGCTCGTCGTTTGGGATGTGGAAGAAGTTCACGCGGATCGACCACGATCCCCATGTCGGCCTCGCATACCATGCCCGCGAGCACGGCTCAGCCTCCGGCGAGGCTTTCGTGCTGGCACAGGGTGAGGCCTCCTTCCCCCGCCAGGCCGACGCAAGCTGGCTGACCCCAGAGACCCTTCAAGCGATGTCCACGATGCTGCTGCCGATGAAGACGGGCAAGGTGTGGCAGTGGATCGGCCGCGAGTACTACTTCCAGCGGGTACCCATCACCGTCGATGTCGGGCGGATGACGGCATGGCCCGACGACACCGCCACCGAGCCCTCCGAGGTCGACGGCGACCCCTGGCCGCCAGGGAGCCCCGCCTCGCAGTCGCCCCCAGGCAAGGGCACCGGATCTCGTGTCCGCATGTCCAAGGTGGCCAAGCGGCTCGACCGTGCCAGGCACACCCTGATCGGGTTCAAGGATTCGGATGGCTCGGTGACGATCCGGCCTGTGACCGCCGGGGTGGACGGGGACTCACTGCTGCTGGCAGGACCCGGCATCCCGAAGGGCTCCCGCCGGGCGGGACTGCTGGCGCACTGGTTCGAGAAGCACCTCAACGGGCAGGGTTCTGCCGTGCTCACCGGCTGGCTCGAATGCGATGACGGCACCGCTCGCTACTACCCCCACACCATGGCCGGCTACAGCGTGCCCGCAAGCGCCCTGGTGTTCAGCCTCGCGTCGGGCCTTTCAGCGAAGGCCGGCTACCGCAAAGCCGTCAAGCTCGGCCTGGTGGTGGACGGGCAATGGCAAGGGAACCCTGAGCGTGGGCTCAGCCCGTGAAGCGCGGGGTTGCGACGACCGCTTGAGTGGAGGTGTTCGATGATCGCACGGTGGTCGTGGTCGAGGACTGGGGCGTCGATGTGGTCGAGGCTGTCGTCGTGGTGGTCGTCGGCTGGTTCGGTGCCGACCCAGCGGGAAGGTTGACCGCAGCCATGACCAGGGACAGGCAGTCGCTCTGGTAGCCAGTCGTGAACGCCAAGGTGTTCGGCCCCGGCGTGAGCGACGAGGTGATGTCATAGCTCTTGACGTCCCACAGCAGGCCGTTGTTGTTCGAGCCCGCTGACGGCACCGAGTCGCCCTGGAAGACCAGAGGTCCTGCGACCAGCGTCGTCGCGTTGATCAAGAGCGCCGCGTCGTCGAAGAGCTGCCCGTCAGAGACGATCAGGTCGAGGCTGGCCGACCCGCTAGCGTAGTTGACGCCGCTGAGGTTGACGTTCCACCCGTCGGCGTCGTAGGTGTTGGACGTGTTCGAGTCGTTGCCGTCGAACATGACGAAGTCACGGTTGTTCGAGGCATTGCCGTCGTCGAAGAAGACCACCAGCGACACACCGTTGATCTCGACGCCGCTCTTGGTGAAGTTGGCGAGCGCGAAGGCACCGTTGCCGGTCACCAGCGACGTGACGTCGGCCCTGTAGGCCTGGCTGTTCGTGTAGCCCCAGCAGTTGTCAGACGAGACGCCGATGTTGGTGCCCACCACAGTGCTGGCGGCGAAGCTCACGGTCGCGTTGGCCGCGGGGTCGCTCGAGTCCGTGGGCCCATGCCAGAACAGCAGGGCACGTGTCACCGACCCGGACACGCCTGAGACGGTGATGGACCCCGCACCGAGCCCGCGCATGCCTCCCAGCCCGAAGACGGCTACGTCTGTGCCGAACTGGGTGTCGAGGGGGACGATGTCGTTCGCCTGGGCGGGCAACGCCCCCAGGGCCGAGACACCGAGAACGGTCGCAAACATCAAGCACAAACGGCGGGATCGCATCACGTCGCCCTCTCCTCTTTCCCGGCTCTTTCCCGGCTCTTTCCGGCTGTGGCAGGCACGAGGCCGAGCCTGGCCAGGGCAAGAGTCTAACCCCACTCGACTCCACAGCAAGCGTTCTGACGGAGTGTTAGCTTGGCCGCACCGCGGCACGAGTGCCGGTCGACCACCGGTCTCGCGTCGTGCCCAGCGAGGGAGGGCATCAGCCATGGCCAACGGCTATGAGAACTGCTCGAAGAGCCGGCCCTGCGAGGTCCCGTCCGGAAAGGGTTCGATCGATCCGACGAGATGCCGCGGAGGCCGCCGACTTCTTGCGGCGATGGCCATCCTCGTCACCATCTCTTGTTGGGCCGCGGTGGCCTGCTCGTCGAGCTCGAGCTCCAAGGACAGCGCGGCCCAGACGGGTTCGACCCTGGCCGGCACCAACACGACCGAGCGGCCGGCGGGCAAGCCGAAGCCTGGCGGGCAGCTGACGATGGGCCTCGCGAACGAGACGAACGACTTCAACCCTGCGGTAGGGCAATGGTCACCGTCGTCGTACTCGGTCGCGAACGCCTTGCTCGACCCGATGGTCGCGCTCGACGACAAGGGCATCGCCCACCCCTTCCTGGTCGAGACCATCACGGCCAACGCCGACTTCACCGAGTGGGTGTTCACGACACGCCCCGGCATCACCTTCCACGACGGCACGCCCGTGGATGCCGCCGCGATCAAGCGGAACCTCGACAACGTGAGGTCGTCGGCTCTGACCGGCAAGGCGTTCTCGGCAGTGACCTCGATCGAGGTCAGCTCAGAGCGCCGAATCGTCATCAAGATGGACAGGTCCTGGGCGACGTTCCCTGCAACGTTGTCAACCCAGGCGGGATATGTGCTCGCACCGTCGATGCTCGATGACCCTGCCGGGGCGGGTGCGAAGATCGTCGGAAGCGGTCCCTTCACCTTCGTCGATCGCCAGCGCGATGCCTTCGTCAAGACCCGCAAGAACGCCAAGTACTGGCAGAAGGACGCCGACGGCGTGCCACTGCCTTACATCGACGGTCTCGACTTCCGTGTCATGACCGACTCCTCGGCCCGCAAGAGCTCACTTGCGGCTGGTGACATCAACGCGATGCTGGTGGTCGCCACGAGCGAGGTGCTCAACTCCACCGCCCAGGAGGCGAGTCGTCAAGAGGTCCAGCGCCTCGCCGATGACCGCACCGAGACCGACGAGGTCATCCTTGCCTTCAACACCACCAAGGAACCCTTCGACGATCCCGTCGCGCGCCAGGCAATCGCCTATGCCACCGACCAGAACCAGCTTGCCGATTCGGCCTTCCGGGGCGCCATGCCGGGTGCGTGGGGGATGTTCAGCGAGGGCTCCCCGTACTACATCTCACCCAAAGAGGCCGGATACCCCGGCCGCGACCTCGACAAGGCCAAGGCCCTCGCAGCCGAGTACCAGCAGAAGACCGGAAGGCCCATCCAGTTCACGGCTCTGGTCGGGCCCGACACCGATGCCGTGGCAGCGATGCAGGCCATCCAGGCCGCCCTGGCCGATGCCAACATCAAGATGGAGATCAGCGCGGTCGAAACGACTCAGCTGATCACCAGGGTCATCGTGAGCGGCGACTACCAGGCCGCCTACTTCGTGCTGTGGTCATCCCCGACCCCTGACCAGGGCTACGTGTTCATCGCGACTCCGCCCAACTCCAACGGGATATCGCTGAACTTCTCCCGCTATGACGACCCGGCCCTGACGGCGGCACTTGACGAGTTCCGTGCGACGAGTGATGCACGCAAGCGGATCGACGCGATGACCAAGGTCCAGCAACAGCTCGCGAAGAACCTCCAGGTCGTGTTCCTCGCACATCAACGAAGCGCCTTCGTCTACGCGAACGACGTTCACGGCTTCACCTCGACTGTCTTCCCGGGCACGCAGGTGTCTGCCTTCAACCCGTACCCAGTGACGCCGTTCTTCACGAGCGCGTGGAAGGGCTGACACCCCTGCCCACCGCACCGATCCGGCCTCGATCCGGCCCCAGGCCGAAAGGGTCCGTGCCGCGGCGCCTGGCAATCGTCGGTGCGGCGTCGGCTTTTCTCGCGCTCGCCGCCGCCCAGCTGCCCGCGCCAGCCGCCACGCCAACCCTTCGGGAGCTGGCAGCGGCCCGCGGCTTGCTCATCGGATCAGCCGTCGCAGGTGACACCTTCGTGACCGATCCCGGGTACTCGGCGACGCTCAGCCGCGAGTACTCCGTGGGCGTGTCCGAGAACTCGATGAAGTGGGCTGCGGTCCACCCGGGGCCCAGCACGTATGACTTCGCCGCCGCCGATGCACAGGTCGACTTCCTCGAATCCCACAGCATGGCTGTCCGCGGGCACAACCTGGCCTGGTGGTACAACAACCCCTCGTGGCTGGACAACGGAGGCTTCGACTCGACCCAGCTACGTCAGGTTCTGCGGGACCACATCTCCACGGTCGTGGGCCACTACCGGGGACGGGTCCGCGAATGGGACGTGGTCAACGAGGCGCTGATAGGGGCCGGGACGATCTCACAGAGCGTGTGGTCCAACGGGATCGGGTACCCCGCATACATCGACGAAGCCTTCATGGCCGCGAGGCAGGCAGACCCGTCCGCGAAGCTCTTCTACAACGACTTCGGGATCTAGTTCCCCAACGCGAAGTTCGACCAGGTCCTGG
>JAHFUU010000128.1 GCA_023264915.1 Microthrixaceae bacterium
AACCTGCCGCTCCGAGCGGGTGAGGCGTTGTTCTTCTACGTAGCGCTGGTGCTGGTGGCCACACTCGTCATGTTGCTCGTGACCCGGAATCTCGTGATTGGTCTGGTCGCCGGAGTTGTGGTCGCCTTGCTTCCGCCAGCGGTCGTGAACTTCATGGCCTCCCGCCGTCGCCGCACGTTCATGAACCAGCTTCCGGACACATTGCAGCTCCTGTCGGGGACACTGCGAGCCGGGTACTCGCTCATGCAAGGTGTCGAGGCCGTCTCTCAGGAGGTGGAAGATCCCATGGGGGTCGAGCTGAGACGAGTGGTCACCGAGTCCCGCCTCGGCCGGCCATTGGAGGAATCGCTCGAGAGCGCCGCAGAGCGCATGGACAGCCCGGACTTCGCGTGGGCGGTGATGGCTATCCGCATCCAACGTGAGGTTGGTGGAAACCTGTCAGAGCTTCTGCTCACTGTCGCTGAAACGATGACGGCCCGCGAACGACTGCGGCGTGATGTGCGAACACTGACCGCTGAAGGTCGGATGAGCGCAATAGTGCTCGGCGTGTTGCCGGTCGGCCTTGGGGCAATCATGTTCTTCATCAACCCTGAGTACATGAGTCAGCTTTACAAGACCACACTTGGGATCATCTTCAGCATCACCGCTGCCGTTGCCATGGGCATTGGCTTCTTCTGGATGAAGAAGATCATCGATATTGAGATCTAATCTGAACGATCACGACCACCCTTACCGGATCTGAGACGACTCGCTATGGATACAACTGCTCTGATGCTCCTGCTGGCGGCGGTGCTCGTCGGCGGTGCCCTCGCCCTCGGGATTTGGGCGGTTGGCAGTCACGTCAACGAGAAGTCGCAGGTGCGAAACTCGCTCCGCCAGCTGGAAGGTTACGAGGTCGAGAACGTTCGTGACCAGGAGCTCCTCGCTCCGATCACCGAACGCGCCATCATGCCTGTGCTGGGCGGCCTCACAAGTCTCGGACGCCGATTCACGCCGGTCGGTTATGTTGATACGGTGCGCAAGAAGTTCATCTATTCGGGCAATGGTTCAGCTGATGCCGTGGATCGGTTCCTAGCAATCCGAGTCATGACGATCATCGGCGTCGTCCCGGTGTTCTGGCTTTTCTTCATATGGAATCCGATCGCCCTCGAGGGTCTGATGCAGTTCATTGCGTTTGGCCTCTTTGCTCTAGCGTTGATTCTGGGTCCGGATGCAATCCTCACCAGAAGGGTCGACGAACGCCAGCATGAGCTGCAGGTCACCCTCCCGGACGTATTGGACCTCCTGACGATCAGCGTCGAAGCCGGGCTCGGGTTCGAGCAGGCACTGGATCGCACGATTGCTGCTGTTCCGGGTGCTCTGTCTGAGGAGTTCTCCCGCATGCTCGGCGAGGTACGTGCGGGCGCAAGTCGAGCTGATGCGATGCGAGCGCTCGAGCAGCGAACAAACGTGCCCGAGATCCGATCGTTCGTCCTGGCAATTCTGCAAGCCGATACCTTCGGTGTATCCATCGGACGTGTTCTCAGATCGCAATCAGAGGAGATGCGGATCAAGCGGCGTCAGCTTGCAGAGGAGCGTGCCCAGAAAGCGCCCGTCAAGATGCTGATTCCGATGGTCTTTTGCATCTTCCCAGCACTGTTCATCGTGGTCATCGGACCAGCCATCATCAATATTCAGATTGCCTTCTCAAGCTGAGAGCTCCGGGTCTCCCGCAATTGACAGACCAAGTGGTGAGGCCCGCGCCCAACAGGTGAAGGGGCCCATGTCGACTGTGAGGTGGGTCGATCGGCTGGTCAACCCCAGGGCCTCGGCCACGATCGGTTTCGGGCTCACGCTGTGGGGTTTCTGGCTCGGAGTCAGGCAACTCTCGGACAACAGCTACTTCACCCATTTGGCGACTGGCCGGTTGATCCTAGATTCGGGCTCGGTTCCCGTGACCGATCCGTACTCCTTCACTGCCAATGGAGAGGGTTGGGTTGTTCAGAGCTGGCTGGCATCGGTTCTGTATGCCTTCGTTGATGGGTGGTTGGGCCCGGGTGGTGTGCGCGTGCTGACAGGACTGCTAACCGCTGTCGTCACGTTGTTGACCTGGCGTCTGACAAGGTCCGCCAATCTGGTTGTGCGGGTGGCCGCGACGAGCATGGTGCTCATCATCGGGGGAGTCATGTGGTCCCCTCGCCCGTTGCTGTTCGGGCTGGTCTTCATGGGCCTCACCCTCCTGGCGGCGAAAGGGGACTTGAATGCGTTGTGGCTTGTCCCTGTCTACTGGTTCTGGGCGAACTCTCACGGATCCTTCCCACTCGGCCTCGTAGCTCTAGGGGTCCTCTACGCCGGCGCTCGCTGGGACAAGCAACAAGCGCGGAACGAGTTGGATGGCCTCAAGTGGGCACTTGTGGGAACCGCTCTTGCGGTGCTCCCTCTCGGCCCGAAGATTCTTGTCTTCCCGATCGAGATCCTGCGCCGAAGCGAATCGCTGCAACAGATCATCGAGTGGCAGTCACCGAGCTTCCTGACAGCTTGGTCCAGGCTCTATCTGATTCAGATCGTTGTCACCGTGCTGGCCTTGGTTCGGAGGCCGAGTTGGCGTGGAGCTCTTGCTGCTGTCGTGTTCGTATCGGCCTCACTCCTCGGGCAGCGGAACGTGGCAGTGGCATCTCTCGTGCTGGCCGTCGTGATAGCGGACGGTCTGAGTGGCCTCGGAAACCTGAAAGGGGCCGACAGGTCTGTGATGTTCGCACTTGCGGGGAGTGTCATGGTCGTGATCCTCATCGCGGCGTGCTCCGTCTCGCTCGAGGGTCCAAGCTATGAGCTGTCTTCGTACCCGACAGATGCGGTGTCGTGGCTAGACCGAAGTGGGGCAATAGCGAGGCCCGGCATCCGGTTGGCAACGCCAGACACGACAGGCAACTACCTGGAACTGATATACGGTCCACGAGCCCAGGTCTTCGTGGACGATCGCGTGGACATGTATCCGAAGAAGATCGTCGATCAGGCGGTTGCTCTCATCCACGGGACGTCGGGCTGGCGGGAAGCTTTGGACAGCCCGAATGGACGATCAGACCAAGCAGCGAACGTCGTCCTGTGGGAACGTGGGGGACCGTTGGCCGAGATCCTCACGGAGTCGGATCAGTGGCGGATCCTGTACGAAGACGGCAAGTGGATGATCGGATGCCGGCGGGGAGCCCAGGTGGGTGCTCTGGCCTGTTGAGCGGGTCGAGCCCGAGATGCTGTCGGGGCGGTACGCGAAGATGGCGCCCCAATGGGGCGCCATCTCCTGCATATTCGATTGTCAAGACGTCACGGGCCTATTGCTGAAGCCGAACTAGAGAGCTTCGTCGTGACGTTCCCTTGGAAGTACCTCACGGACGCGACACACACCAAGGCGATTAGTGATACCAAGAGCGCATATTCGATCAGGTTGACGCCCCTTTCAGAGCTCAATCTGACACGGACTGACACAAGCAACCGCTGGCACCACTCGACGCACTCGGAGCAGGCCTGCCCGACATGCTCCATGGAACCCATCAAAGTCCCTTTCTCGCGCGGTTGGCTGGAATGAAACGGGGGCGACCCTTCTGGGCCGCCCCCGAGACATTCGAGCTTGTTGGACTCTGCGTCAGGTGAT
Organism: Microthrixaceae bacterium; assembly: GCA_023264915.1. Lineage (GTDB taxonomy): Bacteria > Actinomycetota > Acidimicrobiia > Acidimicrobiales > Acidimicrobilacustridaceae > JACPNV01. The sequence goes on from JAHFUU010000128.1 coordinate 3,626, forward strand.
GGCTGAGCCGACGGAGCTGAACTTGCTGGAAGCCTGCCGGCCGAGGAACGTGACGGCAAGGATGCAGACAACCGCGATCAGAGCTACGAGAAGGGCGTACTCAACGAGTGAGGCGCCACGCTCAGTCTTGCAGCGTGCCTGGAGCCAGGCGCTGACGTACTCATAAGAGGTAAGCATTGGGTTGGTCTCCCTTTTGGTTTGGTGCTGACGAATGCCTCCTGTGACAGAGGCAACTTCCTGTCGCATAGACTATCGTCACTCCCCACTAAGACCCGTATAGGCCATTTGGCCTATTTCTGTGGGAGATGGCGGTCATATGTCGCACTGACAGACAGCGGGTTCGCCCCCGGGTGGTACGACCACGACCACCCGAGCCGAATGGGCTCAGTCGAGATGGACTATTCCCATTCGTACTGCCTGGAGCACGGCCTGCGTGCGGTCGCGGGCGTCGAGTTTCTGATAGATCGACGCCAAGTGGTTCTTGACCGTCTTCTGGGAGATGAACAGCTGCTCGGCCACCTCGGTCGTTGACAGGCCGTTGGCTATGAGCTGAAGGACCTCTTCCTCCCGCTTGGTGACGACCCGATCCTCTTCGCTCGTGGCCGGCTGGTCGAGGCGTCGTACCTCCTCGAGCATCGAGGCAGCGAGCTGCGGCGATAGAGCCGTCTTGCCGCCGGCGACGTCGCGGATCGCGTTTGCGATCTCCTCAGTTGAGCAGTCTTTGACCAGATAGCCGCTGGCACCTACACGCATCGCAGAGGCCAGCACCTCTTGGTCAGCATGCATAGTGAGCATCACCACGCGTATTTCAGGAAAGAGTTGCTTGATCTGCCGTGTTGCCTCGACCCCGTCAACCTCTGGCATGGTCACGTCCATGAGGATCACCTCCGGCTGCAACTCCTCGGCGAGTCGAATCGCTTCGTCGCCGTCACGAGCCTCGCCGACGACATCAAAACCCTGATCGGTCATCGACCGGCGGAGGCCCTCCCTGAGCATCCGATGGTCGTCGGCCAGCATGAGGCGGATCGTCACCTGGTCAGCTCCCTAATCCTCGGTGGTTCCCAACAGAGTCGGGCGGGACAAGCCACCGACCTCCGCCGGTAAGGCCAGTGGCTAGAACACACTGCTCTGAAGCGTTGATGGCCAAACATTACCGGTCGCGGGCGTGCGACGTGGCGGACTCGATGGAGGCGGCGACTCCAGTCGGTACTTGCTCGCCTGCGGGCCTGATCAGGCTGCACCGTACTCGAGTGCCTTTGCCGACCTGACTGGTCACCTCGAGCGTCGCGCCTACGCTCGAGGCTCTCTCACGCATTCCGAGCAGGCCGTACGAATCGAGCCGACCAGCCTTGCCGATCGGGAAGCCTTGCCCGTTGTCGGTGATGTCGAGAGCAGCTGATTCGCCATTGCAGCGCCAGATGACGCGGACTCTCGACGCATGGGCATGGCGTTCGACGTTCGTGATCGCCTCCTGGGCGATCCTCCACATCTCGCGTTCCTGGAGGATCGGCAGGCGGTTGTCGCGGTCGAGGAACAGCTCGAACTCCAGGGCACCGCGTTCCGCGACGCGGCTGGTGAACTGCTCGAGGGTCTCAGCGAGGTCCTGGCTGTCTGAAACGTCGGTTCGAAGGTCATAGAGGGTGTCACGCACCTCACGGATCACCGACCTCACATCGTCACGCAGCTGATTGAGCGCCGGACCGACCTCGTCCCCGCGGTCTTGGGTGCTGACTATCCGGTCGAGCTCGAATGCCAGGTAAGCGAGAGATTGGCCGATCCGGTCGTGTAGATCACGGGCGATTCGTGTGCGTTCCTCATCTGCTCCCACAGTGCGGAGGCGACCGAACCAGCGGGCGTTGTCGATCGCCAGGGCAACTGGCTCGACGAAGCCCTGGATCAACTCGGCATCTCGAACGCTGAACGGGCGGTCGGCCTGGCGTTCGATAGACAGCAGTCCGATCAGAGACCCGCGAGCAGGCAGCACTGCATAGAGCCCAGTCGAGGCACGGTTGGCGAGGCCCGGACCCCCGGTGGTCAGGTTGGCCACGTTGACAACCCCCATGTCGTTCACGGCCCGTTTCAACGGCGAGGGTAGATCGTCGTTCGAGACCCGAGGCGGGAAGCGCGCTCCATCGGTGCGAATCATCTGCCAGGCACCGTCGGTGTCATCAAAGACCAAGATGGCGGCGAAGTCGAACTCGAACAACCCCCGGAGGCGGTTGACGGTCGTGTCCAGCACGTCGTTGAGGTCGAGGGATGCGGGCAGGGTCTGGGTGACACGATGCAAGGAGAACAGGAGCGCGTTTGCATCAGCGAGCCGTCCCAGACGATCAAGGGCAAGAGAGTGCTGACGATCCGCCTCTCCCGAGATCCGCCGCGCGTAACCGGCGATCAGTGCTACGAGGAGAAGGACGAGGGTGAACTCAGCGGAGAAGGTGATTCGCTCGCTCATGACCAGGCGGCTGCCGGTGGGCTCATCGAGCAAGTAGGGAACCGTCACGGCGAAGGATGCGAAGAGCCCGACGCGGATGGCGAAGCCGAACCCCCGCGCGAACCCGGCCACTATCACAGCGGTCAACAGCGAGAAGATGAAAGGCGACTCCCAGTACCCCGTGAGGGCGACCATCACGATGAATAGCACCACCTCACCGAGAACCCGACTCACACTCCTGATGTCCCCCGTATACCGAAGGGGATCGAGAGTTCTGAATGCCGTGTAGGCGATGTCCACGACAGATGCGAGGACGACCAAATAGTCGCGATCGGCGAAGTGCGGAGCTGACAAGGCCAGCGAAGTGATGGTCGTGCTCCAACGGATCGCCAGGATCGCGGGCCCGAAGGTTGCGACGCGGTCGACCTCGTCCACCAGGCCGTCTTCGGCGGCTGATCCGTCTGTCGTCTCGGCCATCTGGGCGATGCGTTCACGCAAGCTGAGTGGCTCTTCTGGGTTGGTCTTGACCACTACAGGGAGCCGCTGACCGTCATCCTGGCCCGGGACGGCGGAAGGCTTTCCAGGCGCTCTGGCGTTCACGGGCGTGTCGTCGTCCACCCGCAACTAGTCGGCCGTTCGACGCAGACCTTGAACCTGGTGCGGTGTCGGAACGATCTGGTGGGCTTTCCCCGGGGGCTGCGCCCCCGACGCACGGCCATCGGCCGTGCTCCACCTCCGGCGGGTTCCCTGGCAGTCGCGTCGCCGGGGCGCTTGCCACATCGACGCCAGATCCGCCAGCGCCTAGTTTGCCAGCATGCTTGTCGTGGGATTGACGGGAGGGATCGGTTCTGGGAAGTCGACGGTGTCGGCCGAGTTGGCTGGCCGGGGGGCGGTGATCATCGATGCTGACCGGATCACCCGCGATCTCCAACGACGGGGGCAGCCGGTC
>JAHFUU010000129.1:0-852 GCA_023264915.1 Microthrixaceae bacterium
GGCGGGATGCGCGTTGAACACCGGCTCGCACTGAAGAGGGAACGTCACTCCCCTGGCGGTCACCACTCTTTGTGACCGGCGCCCACACACCCACAGCCGGCCGTGCGCGTCGAGGTAACCGGTGTCGCCCAGGCGGTGCCAGGAGCCTTCCGGGTCGGGGATCTTGTTCTCTGCGTCCGAGCGTGGTTGGCGGTAGTACTCGGGACTGATGTGTGGGCTCCTGGCGACGACCTCCCCGACCTGGCCGACTTCCAGCTCGGTCGCTGCACTCCAGGCTCCTATCGTGTCGTCGTCTATCTCGATGATCCGCACCTCAACGCCTGGCAACGGCTTGCCCACGCACACCCCCGCTCCGCGCTCGGTCATGCGCCAGGTCTCCTCCACCACGGTGGCGCCGGCGATCTCGGTGACAGGAAGTGCCTCGGTCGCCCCGTAGTCCGAATACATCTCGCCGCCGGGCCCGAGCACATCGCGCACCGATGAGAACAGAGGCCCCGGAACCTCAGCACCACCGGCCACTATCCTCTTGAGACCCACATCGTGGATCCAATGGCTCTCAGCGTGTCGCGCCAGGTTCCAGAGCAACGCCGGCGACGCGAACATCGAGGTGACCCCGCAGTCGCGGATCGTGCGCAGCAAGAGTGCCGGATCCGCGTCGCCTGGCCCTTTGAGGGTGAAGTCCATGGGTGGGACCACGACCGTTCCGCCGGCCGCAAGCCCGATGATCCAGAACATCGGGAAGGTGGGCATGTCGATGATCTCGTCGCGGCCAGCGCGGGTTGGGCCCGCCAAGCCCCAGTGACCGAGGACCTTCGACATCATCGCCGCGAGGTTGCGCTGCTGAAGCACCGT
>JAHFUU010000129.1:862-6955 GCA_023264915.1 Microthrixaceae bacterium
GGGGCTCCGGTGCTACCCGTGGTGAAGGCGATCACTGCCGGATCGCGGGGTTCGATGGCCCCCTTCACGGGCTCGTCGGGCACTGGACCGCGCGAGAGCGAGCCCATGCTCGCCATGCCCGGGAGGCCGACCGAACCGGTGACGATGCTGGTCCTCACCGTGCCCCGACCCCACCCGTAGGCGATCCGTGCGAGGTGAGCGCTCGGCGTGCCGACGAACACCTCGGGGCCCACCTTCGCGAGGCTCCGCCCGACGTTGGCCAGGCCGTGACTGTGGGGCTCGATGCCCACGACCACCGCCCCGATGCGCCACAGCGCGATCCCGAGCACCATCGCATCAAAGCCAGGGGGCACCATGAACGAGCAGAGCGTGCCCTCGTGGACACCGATGCCCCGAAGGCCGACCGCTAGGCGCTCGGCCCTGTTGCTCAGCTCGCTGTAGGTGAAGCGCTTGTAGCGCACCTGCCCGAAGGGTCGACGCATTGCATGGATCAACGCCACGCGGGACGGATCGTCGATGGCCACACGACGGACCATGTCCGCGATCTCGACGATCTCACTGTCCCTCCCAGTGGCAGGCGTTGCGGGGCCCCCGTCCCACGTCGGCCCGCCCGCGGGCCTTCCTTGTGGGATCGTCACCAGCTCACGCTCGGATCTCATCGGTCCCTCCCCCCAGCGGTTGCGAGCCCGGCGAAGGCTTCTCGGCCCACCTCGCTGATGATCGCGGTGACCGAGTCGGGATCCTCGAGCATCGGCAGGTGGCCACACCCCTCGAGCACGACGGCACGCGCAGGACGCATTCGCCCGTTCAGCCGGATGCCCTCCTTCGCCGACAGCACACGGTTCTGGGCCCCCCATACCGTGCAGGTTCGAGTACCTCGATTCACCGGCTCCCTGTCCAGGGCCGCATAGGCCTCCATGTCATCGAGCACGTCGATCAGGGCTGGCAGCTGCTGGGCTCTCGACCACGCGGAGAGAAGCTCATCATCGTGGTGCAGCCCGATCGCAGCGCCCGAGCGGCCGATCTGGAACCGCAAGGCAAGGACTGCGGTTGGCCTGGGAAGCACGACTCGGCGGGCAAGGTACCTGAGGGCCCGCGCGGGGCCCGGAGCAACTCGCTCCATGACGTGGAGCAGGCCCAGGCAGCCCCCGGAGAATGTCGCACGGGTGAGTGGGTTGACGAGCACGAGACCGGCGACGAGGTCAGGGTGAGCCGCGGCCAGGCGAGTGGCGATGTTGCTTCCCATGCAGTTGCCCACCACCAGAAGCCTCGACACGCCCAGCTGCTCGACGAGCGCAGCCAGCAGATCCACGTGACCGGCCAGGTCAAGCCCACCTGGTGGCCGCGGCGAGCTACCGAATCCCGGAAGGTCGACGGTGATGACGGTGTAGGTCGCGCGCAGCGAGGCGACCTGGTTGCGCCAGATCGCCGACGATGCCCCGCCGTTGTGGAGGAACAGGATCGCCGGTCCGGCTCCCTGGCAGCGGTAAGCGACGGCTGCTCCTTCGCGCTCGAACACGTCCATCGACGGCTCCAATCTATAAGAAACAGTCTTGTCTCTTATTCCTTCTACCATGCCTGCTGGGTCTGGGCAAGCCCTTCGATCTCGCAGAACGTTGAGAACTCAGGCTGTGGGCCCCGGCGCACGGCTGAACTCCGCCCTGGCACATGCTCCGGTCACCAGCCAGAGACACAAATGTCTTCATTAGTAGTAGACAGACTTGTTTTTCGATTGTATGGTGCCAGTTGTCACGCCTGGCAAGCCAGGGACGCCGTGGCAGATGACGAAGGAGGGACGATGACCCCGACAAGACCCACAATCCGCAACAGCTCGCAGGTCCACAAGGGCAGGAGGGCGCTGTGGAGCGCGACCCTGCTCGTCCTCGCAACGCTCGCCGGCGGCCTCCAGTTGCTCGCAAGCTCGCCCGCCAGAGCGGATGCGCCGAACCTGGCATCGAGGAACGGCATCACCGTCACCGCTTCCCGCTGGATCAGCCCCCGCACCCTCGAAGCCGACGTGTCCACCTCGCTCATCGCCACAGTGGCGGTCAACGGGCCGCACCGGATCCGCGTCACGCTCCCCGACGGGTACTTCCAGAACCCGACCGTCCGCTATCCGGTGATCTACCTGCTTCACGGCGGCGCCGGAGGCAACTCCGCGCAGTGGACGACCGGCGGCGGCGACGCCGAGGGCATCTCCCGCGGCAAGCCGGTGATCATCGTGATGGCCGACGGCGGCAAGGTCGGCTGGTTCACGAACTGGATCGACCAGTCCAAGGGCGCGCAGAGCTGGGCTGACTACTACCTGAACCAGGTCATCCCGTGGGTCGACGGGAACCTGCGCACCGTGGCAGCCAAGGACGGCCGCGCGATCGCCGGCTTGTCGATGGGTGGGTATGGCGCCGTTCGGCTCGCGCAGGATCGTCCTGATCTGTTCGCCTCTGTCGCCAGCTTCTCTGGTGCAGTCGATCTGGGTGACATGGGCACGCGCACCGTCGTCACAGAGCAGGCGATCCAGTACGGGTTCCCGGCCAACGGACCCTTCGGTTCACCCTTCTGGCCCAACGACACTGTGTGGAACGCGAAGGACCCGATGAAGCGGACGACCCGCCTGGCAGGGCTCCAGATCCTGCTCTATGCCGGCGCCGGCATCAACGATGCTGACGTCCTGGAGCGCACCATGGGCCAGTCAGCTGACCGGTTCTCGAAGACGCTCACGGCCAACGGCGTTCCCAACTTCTGGTGGATGTACGGGCGGCCCGGCCCGTCGGTGCCATATGGCTGCGACGGCGGCCACAACTTCAGCTGCTGGAACTTCGCCTTCAACGATGCCCTGCCCAAGATGCTGAGCGTCCTGAAGGTTCCCACCACCACCTCAACCACGAGCACGACCACGCCCGCAGGGACCAACGTGGTCGCCAACGCCGGCTTCGAGAGCGGCCTCGCGCCATGGTCCTGCGCCGGCCAGTGCGGCAGGGACAGCACCGGCCTGGCACGCACCGGCACAGGCAACGGCTGGGTCCGCAACACCTCGGGGTGGAACGACTTGCATCAGTCACTGACGATCTCTGGCAACCGAACCTACAAGGTGACCGGTTGGATCCGTACGTCCGCCAACAACACCGACGGCTACTTCGGCCTACGAACCACATCTGGTCAGGTTCTCGGTGAGCAGCGCTTCTACAACCTGGGCGGCTACACCCAGCTCACGGTGACCGTCAACCCCGGCTCGAACACCAGCGTCGTCGTCTACGGCGGCCTTTGGGCCAACGGTGACACCTGGCTCCAGCTCGACGACGTATCCGTCGCAGCCGTCTGAACATCGGCTGCCTGACCTCCCCATCTGGGCTCCTCCCCGGCCCGACGAGTCATGTCGTCGGGCCGGGATCGTCGGGCCGGGATCTTCGTCCCCTCATCTCCTGGGGCGCCGTCGGGCGTGAACAGAGATGTCTTTCACCAATCTGCGCCCTGTAGGATCCAGGCATGGCCGCAAGCCCACGTGCACGAGTCCTGCCTCGCGGCCCCCATCAGCTCTCCAAGGACGAGGTCATGCGCTCGCAGCGTGAGCGCCTCTTGAACGCGATGACCGAGGCTGTCGCCGAGAAGGGCTACGCGAAGACCGTGGTGGCAGACGTCGTGAGCCGGTCAGGGGTTTCGCGAGCGACCTTCTACAAGATGTTCCGCGACATGGACGACTGCTTCCGGGCCGCGTATGAGTCCCACGCGGACCTGGTGGCGCTCGTCATGAACACCGGGCTCGATCACCTGCGCACCAACCCTGACGCAGCGCCGATCGAGAAGCTCGACCAGGTCCTGAGCCTCTACCTCAGCTCGCTCGCCGCTGCACCCGCACTCGCGCGCGTCTTCCTCGTCGAGGTGTACGCCGCCGGCCCCAAGCTCATCGAGCAGCGACGTGCCTCACTCGAGCAGTTCGTCGATGTTGTCGCCGCCACCCATGATGGCGAGCAAGGCTTGCTTGGCACCCGGCCCGATCAGCGATTCGCTGCTGAGTTCATCGTCGGTGCCGTGAGCTCGATGGTCACCAACATCGTCGGGGTAGGTGACGTGGAGCAGCTCCCCGACCTTCACGGGAAGCTCATGCGCCTTGCACGCAGCATCCTCGGCCACGACGTGTGAATGGCTCGACGGCGCCTTGGTGAGCGAGCCTGCTTCAGAGGCGCTCGAGGATCGAGGCGGTGGCCAGGGCCCCGCCACAGCACATCGTGATCAGAGCGAACTGTTGGTCGCTCCTCTCTAGCTCGTGCAGCGCCGTCGTGATGAGGCGGCTGCCGGTGCAACCGACCGGGTGACCGAGCGCGATCGCGCCGCCGTTCACGTTCACCTTCTCCATGTCGACGTCGTGCGCCCTTCCCCACGATGCAACCACCGAGGCGAAGGCCTCGTTGATCTCGATGATGTCCATGTCCTGCATGGTCATGCCCGCCCGATCTAGCACGCGCGACGTAGCGGCGATCGGGCCGTCGAGGTGGTAGTAGGGGTCAGAACCGATGAGCGCCTGGGCTACGAACCGCGCGCGGGGGCGCAGGCCCTCGGCTTTGGCCCGGGCCTCTGACATCCACAACACGGCAGCAGCGCCGTCAGAGATCTGCGACGTGTTGCCGGCTGTGTGGATGTGTCCCTCGACGACAGGGTTGAGCTTCGCGAGCCCCTCCATGGAGGTCTCGCGAAGACCCTGATCGCGGTTGACGCTCATCGTCTCGTCTGTCGGCTGCCCGTCGTCTCCGACCACCGGGGCTTCGACGGGAACGATCTCGCGCTCGAAACGGCCTTCGACCCAGGCACGCGCCGCGTTCTGCTGTGAAGCGAAGCCGATCTCGTCGACGTCGGAGCGAGTGATGTCCCACTTCTCGGCTATGCGCTGCGCGGCAACGAACTGGTCGGGCAAGTCCCACGGGAAGTCGTCGGGCCAGCAGTAACCAGGCCCATGTATCACCGCCGAGCCGAGCGGGACGCGGCTCATCACCTCGACGCCGCACCCGATCCCGACGTCGATCGTGTCCGTCGCGATCAACCCGTTGATCATGTGGTTGGCCTGCTGGGCCGAGCCACACTGGCAGTCGACGGTGGTAGCACCGACCTCGAAGGGCAAGCCCGCGTAGAGCCAGGCGTTGCGGGTCACGTTCATGGCTTGCTCGCCAGCCTGGGAGACGCAACCTCCCACGAGCTGCTCGACCTGGTTCGGCTCGATGCCCGATCGCTTCACCACCTCGATCTGAACGGTGGACAGGAGCCGGTTGGCATGGTGGCCTGCCAGCCACCCGTTTCGCTTGCCGATCGGCGTGCGTACGGCCTCGATGATCACCGGTGTACCCATTGACCTGCCCTTTCCATGCGTCTCCGCGGTCGGCCGACGGAGCTCACCACGTAGCGGTTCTGAAACACGTTACAGAAGCCTCGCTGACCGGACCCAACCGGGAAGCCGTTGCACATCCGGTCCCGTGCGGCCTCTGCCCGGCCGTGTCCCGATCGGTTTCGACGGCCCGCACAGCCGTGACATCGAACCGATTGTCCAGCTTGCCTCCTGCGGCCCCAGGGCACACCGCAGACAACGACGACGCGGTGCGAACGTGGTCGGCAGGCCGATCGCGACCGGTGCCGCCAGCTCCCCTTGCGCCGTCCGAGCATGCTTCCTTACCCTCTCGCCGATGAAGGAGCCAACGAGTGCGAGCGCCGACCGCCTCTTCGGAGCTGCCGCGGCGTTGCGCGAGCTCATCAACCTCTTCACCGACCGCGAGCTCGACGACGAGCTACTCGACGAGATCGCATCCACTGCTGCCGAGCTCTCAACCGCGGCGGCCAAGGCACCCCAGTGGGATCGCCAGGCGGTGCTCGAGGCAAGCTTGCGGTCCCCCGACACCGAGGAAGGGCGCCGCATGGGCTTCCCCTACCGGGCGATCGCCGGAGCAGCGAACCCCACCGCGATGCCCATGACCCTGAACTTCGGGGACGACATCGTGACCACAGAGGTCACGCTCCAGCCCATGAACGGTGGCGCTCCGGGCCGCGGTCATGGTGGCGTCCTCGCGGGGATCTTCGACGAGTTCGCTAGAGTGGCCCCCCGCCTGGTCGGGG
>JAHFUU010000130.1 GCA_023264915.1 Microthrixaceae bacterium
CGGTTGGGTGGGGTCATAGCTCATGAGGTCACACCCGCTCCGGCTCGGTGGGCGCGTGGACGGCCGCCGGGCGCTGCGTGTTCGCCTTGGTCAGGGTTGCACATGGGGTGGCCTTTCGGGAGAGGTCCTCAGAACCTTAGTGGCACGCAACAGGGGCCGGGTCTGGGCCCGAACGCCCCAGTCTCGGTTCGTTCCATGCAGCAGGAGATCTCACCGAGCCAACTACGGTCGTGTCGAGACCTCGAACATGCACTCTGAACATGCACTCTGAACATGCACTCTGAACATGCACTCTGAAGATGTGGCCCCGCGCCGAGGCAAGGGGCTCCGATCGATGCTCGAGCTGGCACCGGTCTGCGCGTTGATCGGGCTGGTGACCACCTTCGCTGCGTGCAGCGATCAGACGCCGCCATTTGACCGGGCATCGGCAGTCCAGAGGGTGATCGAGGACAGCCGCGGAGCGATCACGCCCCCCCAAGCTGAGTGCTATGTGGATCGGGTGGCGGGAGAGGTCGGAGCCGCTCAGCTCAGCCCTGACGCTCACCCAACCCCGAGCCAGATCAACCGGCTGACCTCGATCCGAATCGACTGTGTCGGTGTGGCCAACCTCGGCCGCTCGCCGGCTACCGGCACGCTACGACCGATCGCCCCGGAAGAGACCTCGGCGCGTCGGCTGCCCACCAAGAAGGGCGACGACCCGAACCTGGATCTGCTCTATGACGCGTGCGAGCGAGGCAGCGGTCAGGCCTGCGACACGCTCTTTGACGACGCGCCCCCGGGTAGCGAGTACGAGGAGTTCGCCGTCACCTGTGGCGGCCGCACCCGTGAGAAGCGTTGCGCGGACGTCTACACCGCCGGCCCTCCCGTTTCCTAGGCGCTTGCCGACCGGCGGCGCGACCGCCAGGGAGCCCGACGGTGATGGGGAGCACCCGAGCGTCAGCGAGGGAGCGTGGGGGCGCAGCCCCCGAGGGAACCGGCGCTTGCAGTTGCGCGATCGACGATCTGCTGTCGATGTGTGACTCGCGAACCGCGCTGTCGCTCAGCCGAGGTCGGGCCACCGGCGCCGGGCTCTACGCCTCGGTGACCTGTCGCCGAGGCTCCAGGTCCGGCGCCACGCGCCGACTGCCCCGGGGCCCTGGAGGCTTGGCGTACCGCCGCGGTGGGCACGCTGGCGGGAGGTCCACCAGTCAGATGTTGCCTCGTCGGCCAGCTGCTCGACCGCCTTCTCGATACGTGTTGCGAACCTGCGTGAGTCGTCGCCCTGATCTGGCCACAGGGGGGCTCCGAAGGTGATCGTCGTTGCCGAGCGCCTGGGGAGCTTGGCACCCTTTCGCATGATCCGGCTGGTGCCCTCGATGTGGATCGGTACGACTGGCGCCTTGCATCTGAGCGAGAGGTATGCCGCTCCGCCCCTGAAAGGTTGGCCCCAGCCATCAGGTGAGCGCCCCCCCTCGGGGAAGATCAGGAAGCTCCAGCCATCCTCGATGAGGGCCGCCGCGTCGTCAGCAGACTTGCGCGACACCCGCGAGCGCTCTATCGGGATCGCTCCGATGACAAGCGCGCTCAGAGGCGCTGTGACCCTCGTACCGAAGAAGTAGTCAGCAGCAGCACCGATCGCGATGCGGTGCCTCCACGGCTCGGGGATGCTCGACAGCAACAGGGGGGTGTCGACGTGGCTGTGGTGGTTGGCAGCGAAGATGAGCGGGCCGGTGGCTTCGCCAAGTCGGTCGAGTCCTCTGACCGCTGGTGCAGCGATGAGGTCCATCGCAGGTCTGAGCACGCCCTCGACGAGCAGCACCCGCGCCATCCGGGACGGGTATGAGCGAGCCCACTCGGTGTCATAGTTGCTGCCCAGGGTCGGCTCGACCTTGTTGGGCTCGACCCCGCCCGGCACTGTCGGCGCGCGATACGGGAAGGGGACGCGCCGCAGGGTCGCAGCGGCGGATGCCCTTGCTGACCCCGTGGCAAGCTGCGCGAGAGACTTGCCGTTCACCGGCAGCCGCTTCGGCGTGCGAGCGCTCATCGTCCCGCCTGCCCGAGCCTTTCAGGCGTGCCGCTCCTGCGGGCGGTCACCGCGCCCGTGTGCTGTTTGCACAAGTCGCACGCGACAGCGGGAGCCCGGTGGCTCATGAGACGTCGGCCATCAGGATCGGAGGGTTGTGGACGTGGGTGATCGTGGCGTCACGGCCCACGACATCGCTGGCGAGCTCCATCGCATCAGCCAGCGTGGAGGCCGGCGTGAAGCCCAGGCGCCGGACTGCCCGGGTGTCGCCACCGACGATGATCGTGCGGCCGACGTGTGCCAGGGCATGCGATCCCCAGTACCACATGTAGAACGGGTGCACGCCGTGGTAGGCGTAGCTGGTGCGGTAGAGGTGCCTGTACCAGTCATCCTCGGCGAAGCCGCGCTCGTAGCGCTTCTCGATCTCATAGGGGTCGGTCGTGTCAGCGAGGACCTGCTCGAAGAAGTCGATGTAGCTGGGATGATGCACCGGGTGGAACTCCCAGGGCGTCGGGTGGCTCAAGATGACCACGCCGCCCTCGCGCACCAGTGGCCGACCCCGGTAGAGGTTGAAGAAGTAGCCCAGGCCCAACGACATCACCAGGATCGGGTTCATGATCGAGTTCACGTTGTAGGGGCAGATGTAGGGCAGGCCCATCGTCAAGATGTCAGTCTGGCCCTCGACCGGGACAAGGTGCTGCTCATAGACGTGGCTGGTCGTGAGCTCGTGCACCGCCTCGACCTCACCGGCTTGGACCGAGGTGACGTTGTGCGGTGCCTTCCACCCCTGGAAGATCTGGCGGCGCGTGCGAGACGAGACCTTGTCCAGGCTCTTCTTGATCGCCACGAAAGCCAGGCGGTCCCGCGCTGACCACTCCCACTCGCGCCTTTGCAGCACCGACATCGGTCCGCTGGTGCCGAACACGTCGTTGTTGAGGGTCGTCTCGATCTGGAACACCTTGACGCCCGCGTCGCGCAGCACCTTGCCCATGCGCCAGTTCGACGAGTGCAGCTCGCTGCGGTGCCGGTCCATGAACGAGCGGCTGTTCACCATCGTGTGCACGTTGTGGTGATGGCGGAGGCTGCGGTACGAGGCGAGGCCGGTTGCTGTGGACTTCCAGCCTCCGTCCATGGCTACGAGGTTGATGTTGACATAGACGATCAAGTCGCTCTCGGCGGCACGCTTGTTGATCTCGACCTCCTCATCCTTGTCAGTGGCACCGATGAACGTGAGGTTGTCGGGGTCTTCCGCATCGTGGTTGTAGAGCAAGCCATGAGGGGCGAAGGAGTCATACACGCGGTCACCGAGCGCATGGCGGAGCTCGGCCTCGGTCATCCGCCGGTGCAGAGCCAGGGCCGCGATGATGTGGACATCGTCGACGCCGGCGGCAGCAGCGGCATCGAGCACCTGCTCTATGACACGCTGGCGCACGTCGGGCCGGCGCATCGGCGGCAACGGCAGGGAGATGTCGTCGAACGCGATCGTGAGCTTCATGCCCGGCCTCAACAGCGCGGGCAGGGGCTCGCTGTCACCGGTCGGGTGGTGGAGCGCGTGGTGGATCGCACCCTCGATGTCATCGAGGGGTTCGATCGGCTCAGCGGGGTAGATGACGCGAGAGCGGCCCGGGGGCAGCTTCTCGAGGCGGAACTGCTCGCCGTGATGGAACAGGATCGGCGGGGTTGACCGATCGACGTCGAGGACGAATCCTGGTCGGGGCATCAGCGCGAGCTCACTCCTTCGCCGTAGGTGACCTGGCGGCTGGGCTTTGCCGCCTCGGGGGAGACGTGGCGTGCTTGCCTCCATGCGTCGACAGACTGCTGCCGATCGCGAGCAAGCGCCTTCTGGTGGGGGTGGAGTGCCCGCTGGCGACGGTGGCATCCGGCGGGAAGCCAGACGTCGTGGGCGGACCCCGCGAGACGGCAGGGGACTCTCATCGGGTGCGCTCCTTCTCGCCGGTGAGGTCGAAGGCGATCTTCACCGCGCCGCGCACGCCGGCGTTGCCAGCGTGCGCGATGGCTTCGGTGTAGCGCGACAGCGGGTAGGTGGTCGACACGAGCCGAGCGAGATCCTTGGCTTGCACCAGCTCGAAGGCCAGATCGAAGCTGCGCCGGTCACCAAGGTGGGCCTCGTTCCCGTAGGCGTAGACGCCGCGCAGGCTGATCTCCTTTTGCCACATGGGGGTCAGGTCAAGGTCCACGTCGCCCGCCATACCGACCAGGAACAGCTCGCCTCGCGGCGCGAGCACCGAGATCGCAGTGCCTATCGACTCGGCGGTGCCCACACAGTCATAGACAGCGCCGACACCGTCGGTGACGCAGTCGATGGTCCCCGCACCGAGAGCCATGGATCCCCTGAGGCGCCTGACGGCTCGACGCAGCTCACCGGGCTCGACAACCGAGCTGGCACCGAGGATCCTCGCGAGGCGTCGTTGCTCGGGGTGCTTGGCAACTGCGATGACATCCAGGTCAGGGTGGAAGTAGGTCAGGGAGGCGACTGTCAACAGCCCGAGCGTCCCGGCACCCAGGACCACGACCGAGCCGTCTCGGGTCCCCGCGGACCCTCCGGTTCCCGCTGCATGCACCGCGCAAGCCGCCGGCTCGACCATGACCGCTGCCGGGTCGGTCATGCCGTCGGGCACCGGATGCAGCTGGGACTCATGGGCCACCATGAGCGTCGACCACCCGCCACCGGTGTCGCAGCAGAACCCGCTCTGCAAGCCAGGTTCGAGGTGACCGAACGCGATGTTCACGCAGTTGCCCAGGTCGCCCTGGGCACAGAAGCGGCAGACCGGTTCGATCCCGCGGGTGACGCATCCCAGCACCGGCTCGAGAACAACCCGATTCGTGCCGTCGGCCTCTGCCTTCGGGTCATCGGTGTCGACGAGGTCGGCGACGACCTCGTGTCCCGGGACGAAAGGGAACGAGACTATGGGCTCGAAGTAGCGCGAGGACTTGCCGTCGAGGGTGGACAGGTCGCTGCCGCAGATGCCTGACAGGCGCGGCTTGATGTACCGCCAGCCCGGGCCTGGCAGCTCGGGTGGATCATGATCGGTGCGAAGGCGCAGGGGACCCACCTTGGCCCCGCTTCCTGGCGCCACGCGACCCGCGGCCATCGCTGAGAAATAGCGCGTGGGCTTGCGCTGGAAGACGAGTGCCTTCACGTCACCGCCCGCCTCATGCGGTCCGCCCCGGAACCAGAGGGTTGGCGAGGCCACCTGTGCTGCGCCGGCGGGGCCCGATGGGAAGGGTCTTGGAGGGAGCACCTCCTGGCTTGTCGAAGTGCTCCACCAGCCAGCCGCGCTTGCGGGCGAGGGCCGCAAGGCGGGTCTCGGGGTTGACCGCCACAGGGAAGCCGACTGCTTCGAGCATGGGCAGGTCAGAGGTCGAGTCGGCATAGGCGACCGCTTCGCGCAGGTCGATGTCGTTGCTGGCCGCGAAGTCATAGAGGGCCTGTGCCCGGGACTCACCGGTGGGCGGCACCTCTGTCAGCTCACCCCGGTAAAGGCCGGTGCGCGTATCAAGGTCCAGCGAGGCACACACGATGTCGTCAAAGAGCGGTTCGAGCGGTTTCACCACGAAGTCGAGCGCTCCGGTGATGAGCAGGGTCCGGTGGCCGAGGCTGCGGTGCTCGCGGACCCTGCGGATCGCAGCGGGGAACGACTTGGCGAGCAACAGCTCGCTGAACATCTCCGCGGCGTCCTCTTCGATCTGGGTGGCGGTCGCGCCCTCGTAGCGGCGGTAGAAGTAGCGAAGGAAGTCCGACCGGTCCTTCCGGTCCTGGATCAGCCACCCGGGAGCCGCCTTGAGCGTGCTGGCCACGAACCGGAGCCGCTCGTCGGGACGCAGCCGCCTCGTCGCGAGCCACGAGTACGAGGCCACCACGTTCGAGGCGATGAGGGTGTTCTCCAGATCGAACGCTGCGAGCTGGCGCTCCGGCGAGAGGACCTGCCGGCGAAGCCGGACCTCGCGGGGCTCGCCAGCCTTGCCGCCGGGCGTCGTGCGGACCCTGGCGTTCAGCACGACCGAAGGCAGGTGGATCTCGCGGATGTAGCTCGTCCACTCGATGACGCGCGGGTCGAAGCAGAAGTCGTGCCGGTCCTGGTCCGAGAGCCCGTCCCAGAGACCGATGAGCCTGTCGACGCCATAGACCGCTTCGCACTCGGCGTACGCGCCGTACAGCTCGACGTACCCGAGTGCCCGCTCGGCCTCCTCGCGTCGCTGCTCCACCTTCGCGGCGAGCTCTGCCTGCTTGCCGCGCAGCGGCAGCGCGTGCAGCACACGTTCGGAGCGATCGAGGACGTTCTTCGCGCGGTTCAGCTGGGCCTGCACCTTGCCCCGACCGGGGAAGGACCACTTGGCAGCGACGATCGGTTGCCCGTCGTGGTCATAGAGAGGATTCTCGACGAACCAGTCGCTCGCGGTGTCGACGAGGCGCCTGTAGCGCAACGGGTTCGTCGAGCCAGATGCCACCTGGATCACGTCGGGATCGGGGAGGGGGCCGCGGGCGGCAACCGCGATGATCGCCGCGCTGACCAGGTCGACGGGGATCACATCGACGATGCCTTCGGGCACACCGGGGAACTGCTTCAACAGACCGCGGGCGTAGGCGATGATCACCGGCTCGGCCATCCGGAACCCGCGGATCCAACCCGGATACGGCTCGGCCATCGCTGACTCGATGATCGACGGGCGCACGATCGACACGGGCACGTCGCCGTGTGATTCGACGAGGGCGCGCTCACCGAGTGCCTTTGTGAACGCGTAGGCGTCGGGCCACCCCAACGACGCAGCACGGGCAAGGCCCGCGTCAACCATGCGGTCAGATACCCACCGCGACCTGAGCTGCTCGGTCTTGGTGGCCAGCAGAGGTGTGCCCGCAGCGCCGAGCTCGGCGCGCGCCTGCTTGCGGAAGGCCTCGAGCTGCGCGGGCCTGCGG
>JAHFUU010000131.1 GCA_023264915.1 Microthrixaceae bacterium
ATCGGTTGCGGGCGGGGCAGAGACCGGGACCACGACGCCGCTGCCGGCCGTGTGGCCCGACCCTGACCCGTCAGGGCCAGATTGCGCCGCCTCGCCCAGAGCGGCACCTCCGGCAACCGCCGACGCCGCGCCCTGGTAGCGCTCACCGGACCCGCCGCAACCCGCGAGCACCACAGCCAGGATGCACATCCCGAACCCGACACGGGCTGCGCGTCCACCTCGTCCGGGCCGCCCCCTGCGGCCAGCTCCCGCACCCGGAACCGTGCATGCGCGTTCAACGACCTGTTCCACAGACCCATTTCTCCGTGTCAACCGGGTCGTCGAACAGCTTCAACGAGCTGAGCTTGCGTGACGCCGCGATGTTCTTCAGGAACCTCGCCGGGGTCATCGGATCGGTCGTGGCGTCGTTGAGCTCCTTGATGTCAGGGCATTGCAGGACCTTGCGGATGTAGGCGACCTTCGGGCCTTCGTCCGCACGAGGTCCGGCCCATCGGGCCACCACCCACTCCCATGACATCAGCTTCTCGTGACCCGCGTACCCGTAGGCCGTGTTGGGGAACAAGCGCGCCGCGTAAGGGTCGGCGAGGCCGCGGTCATCCACGATCCACATGTCGGGGCCAGCCACATACGACGTGACCCCCACAGCGCCGGACTTGACGACTATCCCCTGCCCTTGACCCAACGGGATCGGCTTGTGGTTGGCGTCGGTCGAGTCGATGAGCACGTTCGGCTGCGCGCCAGCCTTGGCCAGGATGTCGTTGACAGAGATGACCATGAACCCGTAGTCGTCGGGCTCGACGGGGTTGGTGGCACCGGGCAGCAGCATGCCGTAGTCGCCGAACCCAAGGCCCGTGTTGGCGTCGAGGATCTTGCCGTTGACCACCGCCGCCACCGACCAGGCCAGGATCACCAACGATGCCGACAGGCTCACGATGACCGCCGGTGAGCGCCAGGGCGCACCGGGGCCGCGCCGGGGAAAGGGCACCAGCATCACGGGAACGGCCAGAGCGAAGAAGGACGGGATGTAGAAGCGCGCGTACATGTAGTCGCCGCCGACCTTTTGCACGTAGAGCACGTGCAGCACGACACCCGCCACCGGAGCGAGCGTGACGACCATTGCCCTCGGCTCGAATCGGTAGGCCCGCTGTGCCGTGACGGCCACCAGTGCCACCACCGCCACCAGGGCGATCCACATCCACGAGATGCCGAGGAACTGCTTGGCGTACTCGAAGCCCCAGTCGAGATGGGTTGCGTCTGACCCCTTGGCGATGGCGGTGTTGGGCACCAGGGACGCGAAGTAGCCCATGCGGAAGATCTGGTACAGGACCGGGACGCCCGCGGCCCATGCGAGTCCCCTGAGCCCGGCCCGCCAGCTCGGCTCTGAGGTCAGGTACAACGCCACCAGGAAGCACAGTGTGAAGAGCACGAACTCAGGCCGGACCAGCATCCCGAGACCGATCACCACGAGCAGCCAGCGCGGCCTGTCCGCGAACGAGGGCGCATGACCTCGATCCCCGTCGTAACGACGGACCAGCCCCCATGAGCACAGAGCGATCCAGCAAAAGCTCAGGCTGGACTCGAGCCCGCTCGTCGCCCACCGCCACATCGGGGGCGTGCACGCGACGAGAAGGGCACCCACCGGCACCAGCACCGCGTCGGATCGGGGGCGCGCGTCCCGGGCGGGGCCGAGCCCTCGCTCGCTCGGCGTCCGGCCGGGAGCGAACGACGCAACCCTGCGCGCCGTGGCCATCCCCAGCATCAGCGCGGCGGTGGACAGGACGATGCCAACACCGACCGCGAACCGCGGGAGCGACACGGCCCAACCGAACAGCACGCGCCCCATCGTCAGCACGAGGATGAACAGCGGGCTGGTGTAGGCCTCGACGCGCTCTCCGGGATTGAAGACCGGCCCGTTGCCTGCGGTGATCTGCTGCACGACGTGGAAGTTGATGAACCCGTCCTCGTTGACGAAACGGTGCACCCACGCGCCGACGACGAAGACCACCACGGGCACCACGACGAGACCGGCCTGAAGCGGGTCACCCTTGATGCCAGCAGCGACAGAGGTGAACCAACCCGCCACGGCGCGGCCCACGGTGCTCGGCTGTGAGGGCGGCGAGTGGGGTGGCTCTTCACCAGAGGAGAAGAGGGCCTGCTCGGGGGGTTCGGCGACGTCGGTATCCGGCGAGTCGTATATCAAGGTCGCACTTGCCTCGTGTTCCCCCGTCGTCAGGTCGTGGAGCTGGCTGCCGTCTACCCCGAAGGCAGCAACTGCCGATGATAGGGGATCGCCCGCCGCACCAGCGCGCGTGGGCCTTGTTCACTGCCCGGGCGTCACAACCCCCCCGGCAGTGGCCTTGACAAGGGGTTCGAGGGCGCGGTCGAGAACCCAGGCGCCGACGAAGGTGCCACTCGGCCCGTCGAAGTGAAGCCCGTCAGGCCGAACCTCGACGCCGTTCTGGTCGGTCGTCCGGCAGGCACCGCCGGGGCATACGTACTGGGCAAGGTCGATCACGCTGGTGCCCGTCTCGGCAGCCAGGCGCCTGTACATCTGGTTGAGGCAGTCGGTCTTGGCGTCGGTGCCCTCTGGAGCCTTCGGGGACCGGTAGTAGGGCACGGTCGTGATCGCCACGTTCGTGCCCTTGCTGTGCAAGACCCTCAGGGCCTCGCGGACCTCTCCCTCATAGAACCGATCGAACGCCGGATCGCACGGACCTCGCCACTCCCCGTCCACGAGGCGCGTGGTGTGCCCAGGCCAACCGATCACCAGCAGGTTGACGTCGGGCGTGAAGGCCGAGATCGTGTCGGACCACCTGGTGGGCCAGTTGTGGCACGCTTCGGTCTCGGTGAGGATCTGCCCGTCACCTGTCTTGAACCGGCCGTCACCGCGGGCGACGCCACAGGCGATGACTGCCTCGCTCTTGACGTCGGCCCCGAGCTGCTGCTGGTAGGGCACGAGCCCCGCGGCGATCGTGAAGGCAACCGAGTCACCCACCACGAGGACCCTCGGATTCCTCCCCAGCTGGCGGCGCGCCGCCTGACGAACCGGTTCCGCCGGGCTCTGGATGGGTTGCCCTGCCGCTTGGGCTCCGGGCGCCGCGCCGGGGCTGGGGCCTGCGGGCACGGCCAGTGCGGCAGCGACGTCCTCTGAGCTGACCGACGGCTGGACTCCGACCGTGGTCACAACGATGACAACCGCTGTGATCCCCATCGCGACCGGCGCGACCCACCATCCCATCGACGGCCGGGACGGCCTCCATCCCCGCCTGATCGGTCGCTCGACCAGGTAGAAGCTCGCCGCCGCTATTGCGAAGGTGATGGCCAGCTGAGCTGCAAGGAGCGGAAACCCGCTCATATGGAGCCGGGTGCCGCTGGCGGCCACGAACACAGGCCAGTGCCACAGGTACAGGCCGTAGCTGACCAGGCCGACCCAGCAAAGAGGCTTGAACGAGAACGCCTTGCCGATCACCCCCTCCTCTGGGTGGGTGACCGACGCGATCAGAGCGAGCACCGCAAGCTCGGACAGCAGGAACCCACCCCGGTACAGCAGGTCGTCCTGGCCATCGATCGTGCACCACGCGTAGGCCAGCCAGCCGATGCCGGCCAGGGCGGCGACCTCTATCGCGTACCGGGCGCGCCCCGTGGGTACATGGCCCCAACGGTGCAACGCCGCGGCGAGCCCGCAACCCAGGAAGATCGCCGCGATCCTTGTGTCGGTACCGAAGTAGGCACGCGTCGTGTCCCCGGGATGGAAGAGAAGCTGCATCGCTCCAACTGACGCCAGGGCGCCGGCTGAGGCCAGCACGAGCACAGCCGTGGTGCTGCGCCTCTTCCAGACGATCAAGCCGAAGACCGCGAGAGGCCAGAACAGGTAGAACTGCTCCTCGATCGCAAGGCTCCAGGTGTGCTGAAGCGGCGACGGTGACTCGAACATGGCCCAGTAGCTGTCGTGGCTCAAGACGTTGCGCCAGTTGGCCGCGTAGAACAGCGTCGCCAGCCCGTCAGAGCGCAGCTTCGCCATCTCTGCGGCTGTCGCGAAGAAGCGGCTGAACACAGCGACCGCGACCAGGACGACGAGCACTGCGGGAAGGAGCCGTCGCGCCCGGCGCCCCCAGAACGCACTCAGCTTGACCGTGTCCGAGTCGCGCCTCTCGCCGAGGAGCAGCGACGTGATCAAGAAACCGGACAGGACGAAGAACAGGTCGACACCCAGGTAGCCGCCGGTGAGCTTGCCGGCGCCCGCCTCGCCCGCATGGAACGCTATGACCCCGAGCACGGCCAGCCCGCGCAACCCGTCCAGGCCCGGGTAGTGCCGCAACCGCCAGCTCATGACCCTGCCCGCCTGGGGCCCCGGAGCCCCAGGCTCCTCGCCCGCCGAAGCCCCCCGAGCGCGCGGCTGGCACGGGCGGGCGCCGTATTCTCACCCGGGCCAGGACCACTGGCCTCGGCTCGCCAGCTCATGAGCTTTCCCGCCTGGGGCCCCGGAGCCCCAGGCTCCTCGCCCGCCGAAGCCCCCCGAGCGCGCGGCTGGCACGGGCGGGCCTGGTCAGCAGGACTTCTCCTTGGCCCAATCGAACAGCTTCTTGCCGGCGTCCTCGACCGAAGGCTCGCCCGGGCCCGGCGTGTAGCCGGGCTGGCCGTTGAGGTTCGCCTTGTGGAACGAGACGACGACCTTCAACGATGGTGCAAGCTCGGGAACCGCTGTCGAGGCTTGGCTGGAGGAGTCCTCGAGGCCCTTGATGATCCCGTCCTTGGCCTCGGGGTTCTTCTTCAGGTCGACACTCCCGGCGGAGAAGTTCCAGAGCTGGAAGTTCGTGATCGGTCCGCACTTGGGGTCTGGCGGGTTCGTCGGTGCGGTGACCGAGGCTGGCGCGACGGGAGCGGCGGGCGCGCTGGGCGCACCCGGGGCAGCGGGTGCCGCGTTGTTCGTCGGTCGCCGCTCGTTGGCGCCCCCGCAGGCACTCGCCATCGAGCCAAGAGCGACGATCGCACAACCCGCCACGGCCCACTTGGACAACCGGTTCGTGCGATGCGGCTTCGCGACTTCGCCCACCATGATCCTTTCGCTCCCCCAACGAGGTACAGGCCGGCCATAGTAGCCACGCGGCGCGCGAGTTCCAGATCAGCACCGGACGACCCCCGCATCGGGCAGACGGGCGACGAGTCCCAGGATCAGCGCTGAGCGACCCAGGGCATCGAGCCGGCGACGCGTCGCCTGGTGGGCCAACGGCTACGGTGTCAGTTCGCCCGCTCCGCTCGACCGGTTCCCCGCAGGCAACGCAGTCCCTCGGCGCAGTTCCACCAGGACACGTGAACCCAAAGACCTCCTCGCCACTCGTTGAACAACCCCCCGCCGCCGAGGCCGCTGCCGAGGCCGACGGCGACGCCGATGCGTCAACCGCGGCCTCCAACGGCACGGGCGGCAGCACGGTGCACCAGCGTCGCGGCCCCATCCAGGTCGCGCTGTACGCCTTGCCGCTCCTGGTCCTCCTGCCCCCCGCCTGGGTGCACAGGTACATGTTCGACGACGGCTACATCTACTTGCGCGTGGTGCAGGAGATAATCGCTGGCAACGGACCGGTCTTCAACCCGGGAGAGCGCGTCGAGGCGTACACATCGCCGGTGTGGGTCCTGTTGGTGTCGCTCGAGGCCGCGCTGTTCGGCCGTTGGGTCGAGCTCGGCTGGCTCGCTGTAATGACAGGGATGGTGCTGACATCGATCGCCATCGTGGTCGGCGTCGTCGCGTCCGCCAAGCTGTTGGGCTTCGCTCGCCGCGGCGAGACGGCCCTTGCCTGGCCGGTGGGGGCCGTGGCCATCGCGTGCCTGCCGCCGATGTGGTACTACGCGACCAGCGGGCTCGAGACCTCCCTGTCCTTCGCGTGGCTCGCGATCTGCTTCTACGGCCTGATACCCGATCCCATCGAAGGGACCGCACCGTTCCGTCGCAGCGCCCCCAAGGCGTGGGTGCCGGTCTGCATCGGTCTGGGCGTCCTCGTGCGTCCGGAGTTCGCGCTCTACACGATCGGCTTCCTCGTCGCGCTCTGGATCGTCCGCCTCGGCACATGGCGGCAACGGGCTGTGTCGCTTGTGTGGATGTTCGCCATCCCGTCGGCCTATGAGCTGTTCTGGATGGGCTACTTCGCCTCGCTGCTTCCGAACACCGCCATAGCCAAGGGCGCGACTGATTCTGACATCGACCGTGGCCTCACCTACTTCCGCTCGTTCAACGACACGAACCAAATCCTCATACCGGTCGCCGCGATCGTCGTCCTGGCCGTGGTTCTGGCACTGCGGATCCTCCGCCAGTCGGGGCTTGCCGTGGCTCTCGTGGCTGCCCCGTGGGCTGCAGCTGTCGTGAATGGCCTGTACGTGGTCAAGGTCGGCGGTGACTACCTTCCGGCGCGCTTCTGGCTGCCGCCTCTGTTCACCATGCTGTTGCCCGTGATGTGTTGGGACTTCCGCCTTCCCTCCCGGGAGGGCGCCACCACTGGTGAGTCCAGGCCAAAGGCCACGGGTCTCGCCGCGAGCGCACTGCCTCTCGCTATGGCAGCAGTGCTTCTCGGGTGGGCCGTCTGGATAGCAGCGCCTGCTGGGCCATATGTGACCGACTTCGATCAGGACTTCAAGGTCTACGGGCTGGTCGGGCCGTCGGCGCCTGCGGCTGTGACCCTCGATGACTACAACCTCCTCAGCTCCGTGGGTCGCCGCCTCGCGGCAAACCAGGCCGCGGGCGCCAACGCCCTGGTCGATGTGACCAGACCGCTCGACCCCCAGCCGTTCTTCGATCAGCCGACCACCGAGGGCCCGATCTCCTATCCCCTCAAGCCCGGACAGGGGGTGGTCGGCTACTTCGCGGGAGTTGGCGTGGGGTCCGTGGCTGCCGGGCCCGACGTCTGGGTCGTCGACCGCCATGGCCTCGCGGACGTGCTGGTGGCCA
>JAHFUU010000132.1 GCA_023264915.1 Microthrixaceae bacterium
CACGCCATGCGTGGCGATCTGCCTCAGGGCGCGCCGTTCGTACCCGGGCACGAAGGCGCCGGCGTGGTCATCGACATCGGCGAGGCAGTCACCCAGGTGGCGGTCGGTGACCATGTGGTCGTCTGCTGGTCGCCGCCCTGCGGCAAGTGCACCCACTGCATCGACCTCAAGTCTCCGCACCTCTGCATCATGATCCAGTTCGCCGTCGCGGCTGTCCCCACCTTCATGCGTGGCGACACGCAGGTGTTCGGCTTTGCGGGCACCGGTACGTGGGCCGAGCGGATGATCCTTCCCCAGGAAGCCGCGATCAAAGTCGACGACGACGTGCCCTTCGAGATCGCCTCGCTCATCGGCTGCGGTGTGACCACGGGCGTGGGCGCCGCCATCAACACAGCCAAGGTCGTCCCGGGCTCGACCTGCGTGGTGTTCGGGTGCGGGGGCGTAGGGATCTCGGTCATCCAGGGATGCCGCCTGGCCGGTGCCGCCACGATCGTGGCGGTCGATCTCAACGACGACAAGCTCAAGACGGCTCTCACCTTCGGTGCCACGCACTCGTGCAAGCCCGACCAGCTCGCCGGTCTCAAGGCCGAGCTCACCGGTGGCGCGATGGGCTTTGACTACGCGTTCGAGGCCATCGGCCTTCCCGAGACCGTCCGGGCAGCATATGACGCGGCACGTCGCGGAGGGTCAGCCATCGTCGTCGGGGCCGGCAACATGACCAAGACAGTCGAGTTCAACATGTTCGAGCTCTTCTTCGACGAGAAGACGATCAAGGGCAGCTACTACGGCTCAGCTGACGTCCGGTCCGACTTCAACCGCTTCCTTCGTCTGTGGAAGGCAGGCAAGCTCGACCTCGAAGGCATGATCACGAACCGGATCGGCATCGAGGACACCAACTCGGCCATCGACCAGATGGTCAAGGGTGAGGCCGTCAGGACGGTGATCTCGCTCTGACCGAGCCACGGCCGTCAAGCTGAGCCAACCTGTATGGAGGGTCGTGGGTGGCTCCCGAGCGGCACGGCCGCGCGTGTGGGAAGCTGGGTCAGTACCCACGAAGGGGGCCACGATGGCGGACGGATCGGATCTCGCAAGGGGCTGCACCCCAGGTCGGCGTGAGGTCGGCTCTTCGATCGAGGAGTTGGCTGCTCGCGTCGCTCAGCTCGAGCAGCGTCTGGACGAGCGTGATCGTTCGATCGAGGCGCAGGCGCGGTTGGTGACCGAGAAGGAGGCCGAGTTGGAGCGCCTTCGCAGCGAGCCAGCACCCGAAGCGGTCACTGGCAGGCGCCAGCTCTTGGTCCGTGCCGGGCTGGGGGCAGCAGGGCTCGTCGCGGGAGGCGCCGCTCTGGTTGCTGGCAGCGAGCCTGCCGCGGCCAACGACAACGACCCGTTGCTGCTCGGCGTCGCGACCAACACAGCGTCCTCGGGCACCAGCGTGGTCACCGACGTGACCCAGGGACCCGGGACCGTGGGGTTCGGCGTGATAGATCGCGCGCTCGGCGCGTTCCCGGGGTCGGCCTCGTTGGCCGGGCACAGCAACGGTCGCTTTGCAAACGGGTTGTTCGGCTACCAGCAGGGTGCGGGCAACGGCGTGTGCGGGCAAGCCGACGGCACGAACGGGGTGGGCGTGGTTGGCTTCGCCCAGAACGGCCTTGGTGGCCTGCTGGCGGGAGGTCGAGCGAACGCAGCACTGACTCCCGGAGGTCTCCCCCCGTTCCAGCGTTCTGACGCACACAACCCGGGTGAGCTGATCACAGACGCCAATGGCGATCTGTGGCTGTGCATCGAGGCAGGCTCCCCGGGCAGGTGGCGCCACGTCGCCGGGCCCACACCGCCGCAGCAGTTGATGGTGCTGCAAGCACCGGTCCGCATCTATGACAGCCGCGAGGGCTATGCCCCCCTGGGGGTCCAGAAGGGCAAGCTGGGTGCCGGGGAGGAGCGCGACATACCGGTTGTCGCCTCTGGTACCCCGGTTCCGCCCAACGGCGACGTGTTCGTCAACATCACCGCCACCGAGACCGGTCCCGCCGGATGGTTGGCGTGCTACAGGCCGGGCCAGCCCTGGCCTGGCAACAGCACGGTGAACTGGAGCGCGCGAGGCAGCACCGTCGCCAACCTTGCCGCTGTGCCGATGCTCGGATCCCTGTTCCGGCTGAAGGCATCTGACCCCACGCACGTCGTCGCCGACCTGCTGGTGATCGTCACGCCCCGAATCATCAATCCTGGCGAATGAGCGATCCTGGCCCGCGCCTCCCCTTGGCTTGTTAGAAAACTGGAATGTGTTCTAGTCTTCCCCAACAATCGTTTGGGAGGACAGGAGGGGTGATGGCCGAAGAGATCCTCGAGGCGCCCAACGTCGTCGAGTACCCCTTCAGCCGTACGACTGGCCCGGTCGTCGGAGCGTTCCTCACCGCGCTGCGTGAGGGGTTCGTCGTCGGGATCAAGGCTGCGGACGGGTCAGTCATCGTGCCCCCGGTCGAGTACGACCCCTTCACCGCAGAGGCCCTGACCGAGATCGTCGAGGTGGCAGATGCCGGCGAGGTCGTGTCCTGGGCCTGGGTGGCCGAGCCCCTTGCTGACCAACCGCTGGATCGTCCTTTCGCGTGGGCCCTCATCAAGCTCGACGGCGCGGACACGCCGATGGTGCATGCGGTCGACACCGGCGGTGACCCAGCAGGGATCTCAACCGGGTCGCGCGTCGTGGCCCGCTGGCGCCCCCCCAAGCCGGCAGGATCAGATGAGCCCGGTCCCGGCCTGGCCGAGGACCCCAACCCTCCCCGCGCCTACCGCGAGGGTCACATCCTCGACATCGAGTGCTTCGTCCCGGAGGCCTCGTGAGGTCGCGCGGTCGACTCCTGTTCGCGGATGACCCGGGTGGCCCACCGCACCGCCTGGTGCCGGCGAGGAACCGGGTGGCCCTGGACGGGCAGGACCATGACTGACATCTCCCTGCCCGAACGGCTGAGAGGCGCAGAGCCGGTCCGGTCGATCCGCACCTTCGCCCGACTCGAATATGCCTACACACCGGGCCGCGCCGCCTCCCGGTTCTTGAACCAGGTGACCAACAAGCGCCTGGTTGGTCAGCGGTGCCCCGTGTGCGAGAAGGTCTACGTGCCGCCCCGAGGATCCTGCCCCACCGATGGCGTGCCCACCGAGGACGAGGTCGAGCTCGGGCAGAGCGGGACGATCGTGTCGTTCTGCGTGGTGAACGTCCCCTTCATGGCGAACCTGATGGAGATCCCATATGTGGGTGCGCTCATCCAGCTGGACGGGGCTGACATCCCGATCATGCACCTCATCCAAGAGGTTCCCTACGACCAGGTGCACATGGGGATGCGCGTCGAGGCGGTGTGGCTCCCCGACGACGAGATAGGTCCGACCCTGGAGTCGATCGTGCACTTCCGCCCCAACGGCGAGCCGGACGCGCCGTATGAGTCCTACAAGGACAACGCATGAAGATGCGTGATGTCGCGATCGTGTCGTTCGCGCAGACCCACCACGAGCGCGCGACGCGGGAGCTGAACGAGGTCGAGATGCTGATGCCCATCCTGTCCGAGGCGCTGGCCGGCGCCGGGATCGGCAAGGACCGGGTCGACTTCGTGTGCTCGGGGAGCTCTGACTACCTGGCCGGGCAGCCGTTCTCGTTCGTCGTGACGCTCGACGCGTTCGGACCGTGGCCACCGATATCGGAGTCCCACGTCGACATGGATGGGGCGTGGGCTGTGTATGAGGCATGGGTCAAGATGCAGCTGGGCAAGGTGGACGTCGCCTTGATCTACGCCTACGGCAAGTCCTCACCGGGGGACATCCGTCGCGTGCTGAGCCGCCAGCTCGATCCTTACTACCTGGGTCCCCTGTGGGTCGACTCGGTGGCCCTTGCTGCGCTCCAGGCGCGAGCGGGCCTCGATGCCGGGGCCTTCAGCGTCGAGGACATGGCGAGGGTGGCGGCAGCGAGTCGTCACAACGCCATGTCCAACCCCTACGCCCAGCTGAGCGGTGAGGTCGATGTCGCGGACCTCCTGGCAGAGGCGGACTTCGTGGCGCCGCTGCACAAGCACGACTGCGCGCCCGTGACCGACGGGGCAGCGGTGGTCGTCCTCGCGGCTGGAGGTGCGGCCCGGGAGCTGTGCGATCGTCCAGCGTGGATACGTGGAATCGACCACCGCATAGAGCCGCACGCGCTCGGCGCGCGTGACCTGACCACTTCGGTCTCCACGAGGCTCGCCGCAGAGCACGCTGGCCTCGGGGCCAAGCCGGTGGATGTGGCCGAGCTCCATGCTCCGTTCACGCATCAAGAGCTGATCCTTCGTCGCGCCCTGGGTCTCGACGAGGACGTGAGCGTCAACCCGTCCGGGGGCGCCCTTTGTGCCAACCCGGTCATGGCCGCCGGTCTCATCCGGATGGGCGAGGCCGCACGGCGAATATCCAGCGGCAAGGCCGACCGAGCGGTCGCGCACGCGACCTCGGGCCCATGCCTGCAACAGAACCTGCTGTGTGTCCTGGAGGGCGACTGACATGGCCAGCGAGCGTGTCGCGATCGTGGGTATAGGCCAGACCGAGCACCGGGCCACCAACGACGGTTCGATTGCAGGGGTGGTGCGCCAGGCGGCCTCGAGGGCCCTCGAGGACGCACGGATGGACTGGGCTGACATCGACGCCGTGGTCATCGGCAAGGCCCCGGACTTCTTCGAGGGCGTGATGATGCCAGAGCTGTATCTGGCTGACGCTCTCGGCGCGGTTGGCAAGCCGATGTTCAGGGTGCACACCGCAGGTTCGGTGGGGGGCTCGACCGCACTCGTAGCGCAGGACCTGGTGGCAGCCGGCCTGCACGAGCGTGTCCTGACGGTCGCGTTCGAGAAGCAGTCAGAGAGCGAAGCGATGTGGGCCCTGTCGGTGGCGATGCCCTTCCAGCCGCCGATGCATGCCGGAGCGGGCGGGTACTTCGCACCTCACATCCGCTCCTACATCCGACGCTCGGGCGCCCCTGACCACATCGGGATCCTGGTGGCGCTGAAGGATCGCCTCAACGCGTTGAAGAACCCGTGCGCTCACCTACATGAGGCGGACATCACCTTCGACTCGGTGAGGGACTCGATCATGTTGTGGGACCCGATCCGCTTCTCTGAGACGTGCCCGTCCTCTGACGGCGCCTGCGCGATGGTTCTCACGAACGAAAGGGGCGGTGACGCTGCCGCGGCGGAGGGGCGTGCCCCGGCATGGGTCAAGGGCACGGCCTTTCGAAGCGAGCCCACCATGTTCGCGGGCCGTGACCAGGTGAACCCCCGCGGCGGCCAGGAATGTGCGGCGGACGTCTACAAGCAAGCGGGCATCGACGACCCGCGTGCCGACATCGACTGTGTCGAGATGTATGTGCCGTTCTCCTGGTTCGAGCCGATGTGGCTGGAGAACCTGCACTTCTGCCCAGAGGGTGAGGGGTGGAAGATGGTCGAGGATGGGGTGACCCAGCTGGACGGTGACCTGCCCGTGGACATGTCAGGCGGCGTGCTGTCCTCGAACCCCATCGGTGCGAGCGGGATGCTCCGCTTCGCTGAGGCGGCCATGCAGGTTCGAGGCCAGGCGGGAGACCACCAGGTTCCAGATGCCCGCACGGCGCTCGGCCACGCGTATGGCGGCGGTTCGCAGTTCTTCGCGATGTGGATCGTCGGAGCGCAGAAGCCCTGAGGAAGGATCGACGATGAGGCTCGAAGGAAAGGTGGCGCTGATAACCGGCGCAGCGCGGGGTCAAGGAGCGCAGGAGGCAAGGTTGTTCGCGGCCGAGGGAGCCTCGGTGATGCTGACCGACGTGCTCGCAGAAGAGGGGGCCGAGGTCGCCTCGGAGCTGGGTGAGAGGGCGGCCTTCACGTGCCACGACGTGACCGACGGGGAGGCATGGCGACAGGTCGTCGCCGCGACGATCGAGCGGTTCGGGCGGCTGGACGTCTTGGTCAACAACGCCGGGATCCTGCGCTTTGCGAGGCTGCAGGACGAGACCGCGGAGATGTTCCGCAAGGTGATCGACGTCAACCTCGTGGGCGTGTTCTTGGGGATGCACGCAGCGGCTGAAGCCATGCGTGCGAGCGGCGGGGGCTCTGTCGTCAACATCTCCTCGACCTCGGGGCTCGGGGGGACCTCTGGCACCGCTGCCTATGTGGCGTCCAAGTTCGGTGTGCGTGGTCTGACCAAGGCCGCGGCCATCGACCTCGGGCCCTGGGGGATACGGGTCAACTCGGTCCATCCTGGCAGCATCGACACGCCGATGATCCGGTCGATCGGTGGCCAGGACCTGCCGACCGAGGCATTTGACCCCTTCGTCAGCCGGTTGCCGGTGAGCCGGCTCGGCACACCCGAAGATGTCGCCAAGCTGGTCCTGTTCCTGGCATCTGACGAGTCGTCCTACTGCACCGGCGCGGAGTTCGTGGTTGACGGTGGCCAGACTGTTGGCGACCTCAGCGTCCGAGCGCCTGACTGATCGCTTGCCCCAGGCAGAGGGTGTGCGGGCTAAGTTGGCCAAGCCCGCGACCGTGGTCGCGCCAGGACACAGGACCCCAATCAAAGAGCCGTGTGGTTGTGATCGGAGCGAACTTCCCTCGCGTTCTTCGCGACGCACAAGCTGGCGACGAATCCTCCATCGAGGCCCTCTACCGCGATGTCGCGCCGCTCGTGCTCGGTTACCTGCGCTCTTCGGGTGCGTTCGAGCCGGAGGATGTCGCTTCGGAGGTCTTCGTATCGGTGATCCGCGGCCTCGGGTCCTTTGACGGCGACGAGTCCCACTTCCGGTCCTGGGTCCTCACGATCACCCACCGCCAGCTCACCGACGCCATCCGCAAGGCTGGCCGGAGACTGGAGGCCCCGGCCCCAGTTGACGAGATCGGTGAGCGGATCATCGTGCTTGGCGACTCCGAGAGCGAGGCGATGGCGCGGTTGCG
>JAHFUU010000133.1 GCA_023264915.1 Microthrixaceae bacterium
GCGGACGTGCTGGTGGCCAGGCTCGCAGAGAAGAACGGGCAGCGAGATGTCAATGGCCGGCTCGTCCCGGGGCACGAGAAGCAGGTTCCGTTCACATACGCCCAAGCGAGGTTCACGCACTCCGCGATGGGTGAACCCCTGGATGTGGCGCTGTACCGCTCCGCCATGAGCTGCGGGCAGCTCGCTGACCTGTACCGCGCAACGAACGAGCCACTCACCGTCGGCCGGTTCCTCGAGAACGTCGTGAAGGCTCCGTCCTTCACGACGATGACCGTCCCGCCTGACCCGAGGAAGATGTATGAGAAGTTCTGCGGGGCACCATGAAGGTGTCCCGCCCGACCAACCCGACCGTGCCTGCCGAAGGCACGACCGCCACGAGGGGGCCAAGATGAGAACTTCCCGACCGCGCCACTCGGCTGGTTCGGTTGCGAGCTTGCTCGTCACGTTCGTGCTCACGGGGGTGCTCGGCTTCACAGCCTGCGCTACGTCTGCCACCCGCACCGAGGGCGCCGGCCCCGTCGACAACGTCGAGTTGCAGACCAGAACCCGATGCACATATGTCAAGGAGTACCAGCTGTTCCTCTACACGGCCGACTTGCAGATCAACACACCCAACAAGTCCGCGGAAGAGAACCGCAAGGTCGCTGACGGGCTCCGCGCAGCGGGCGCCAAGGTGCAGGGCGCGATCCCCGAGTTCGGTCCTTACGTGGGCGCGATAACCACGGACCGGGTGGCGAGGCTCACTGCGGCCACACCCCCTCCCACCACCGTCAGCCTCGACGACGCCCGCCAGATAGTGGGGACCTACCAGAGCGCCAACTGCCCGGACACCTCCGCGGGCACCGCTCCCGCCGGTGTGGCTCCCGCCGCGGGTGGCGGGAGCTGAGCCTGCCGGGCTGGGGCCGAACCCCGCCCAGCTGATAGACCTTTTGCATGGCGAAGCGTGCGCTGATCACCGGCATCACGGGCCAGGATGGTTCCTACCTTGCCGAGCTGCTCCTCGACCTGGGCTATGAGGTGCTCGGCATGGTGCGCCGGACAAGCACCGTCACCTTCGAGCGCATCGCCCATCAGCAGCACCGCATCACCCTCGTCCCGGGAGACCTCCTGGACGAGGTCTCCCTCATCGACATCCTGCGCACGCACCGTCCCAACGAGGTCTACAACCTCGCCGCACAGTCCTTCGTGCAGACCAGCTTCGCCCAGCCCGTCCTGACCGGCGAGATCACTGCCCTCGGCGTGACACGGATGCTCGACGCGATCCGCATCGTCGACCCGACCATTCGCTTCTACCAAGCTTCCAGCAGCGAGATGTTCGGCAAGGTGGTCGAGGTGCCCCAGCGCGAGACGACGCCTTTCCACCCGAGGTCCCCTTACGGCGTGGCGAAGGTGTATGGCCACTGGATCACGATCAACTA
Organism: Microthrixaceae bacterium; assembly: GCA_023264915.1. Taxonomy (GTDB): domain Bacteria; phylum Actinomycetota; class Acidimicrobiia; order Acidimicrobiales; family Acidimicrobilacustridaceae; genus JACPNV01. Next base: position 1,419 of record JAHFUU010000133.1, read on the forward strand.
CCGCGAGTCCTACGGCCTGCACGCGACGTCGGGCATCCTGTTCAACCACGAGAGCCCCCGCCGCGGTCTCGAGTTCGTGACGCGGAAGATCAGCCACACCGTCGCGCAGATCAAGCTGGGGATCGCATCCGAGCTCCGCTTGGGCAACCTCGATGCGCAGCGCGACTGGGGCTTCGCTGGTGACTACGTAGAGGCGATGCACCTGATGCTCCAACAAGACGAGCCGGGCAACTACGTGGTCTCCACCGACGAGACCCACTCGGTGCGCGAGTTCTGCGAGCTCGCCTTTGACCGTGTGGGCCTCGACTGGAGCCAGCACGTCGTCGTCGACGAGAAGTTCTTCAGGCCTGCCGAGGTAGACCTGCTGGTCGGCGACTCGACCCTCGCGCGTTCCACCCTCGGCTGGAAGCCCAAGGTCCATTTCGATGACCTCGTCAAGATGATGGTCGATGCCGACATGGAGCTGCTGTCTGGCAACCGAAGGGGATGACCGGCAACGCCTGCACGGCCCCCGTTGTGACTGGTGAACGTGTGGCCCCGAGATGTCCGGTGGTCCCGCAAGGCCCAGAAGTGAACGGGTGATCTGCGTCCTCGCCGGCGGGGTCGGCGCCGCACGCATGCTGACAGGGCTGTGCCAGGTCGTGCCGCCAGCACTGATGACGGCGATCGTCAACGTGGGCGACGACCTGGAGCTGCACGGGCTGCACATCTCGCCCGACATCGACACGATCGTGTACACGCTGGCAGGTGCTGCCAACCCGGGCACAGGATGGGGCCTGGCTGACGAGACGTGGAACGCCATGGATTCCCTTGCCCGCTACACGGGCGAGGGATGGTTCCGGCTCGGTGACCGCGACCTCGGCACCCACATGTTCCGGACCGGGCGGTTGGCCGAAGGCGCCGACCTCGCGACTGTCACCGCCGAGATCGCAGCTGCGTGGGGCCTGGAGGTGAACCTGGTACCGGTCACCAACGATCCCCTCCGGACCAAGGTCACCATCGACGACGGCACCGAGGTCGACTTCCAGGACTACTTCGTGCGGCTGCGCCACTCGGTGGCGGTGCGATCCGTCCGCTTCGACGGCGACGACTCTGCCCAGCCTGCTCCGGGGGTCATCGAAGCGCTGCAACTCGCCCGGACGATCGTCATCGCTCCCTCCAACCCGATCGTCTCGATCGGACCCCTGCTCGCCGTGAGAGGGATTCGTGAGGTCCTGGAGACACGCCGCGACCGCGTCATAGCGGTGTCGCCGATCGTCGCCGGTGCAGCACTGAAGGGACCTGCTGACCGGATGCTGCGCGAGCTGGGGCACCAGAGCACTGTGGCTGGCGTGGCCAGGCTCTACCGCGACATAGCCTCGGTCCTCGTCATCGACGACGCCGATGCCGCGCTTGGTCCCGCAGTCGAGTCCGAGGGCATCGGATGCCTCGTCACGCCGACCGTGATGAGCGATCCTGTCGCGGCCGGGTCACTTGCAAGGGTCGTGCTCGGCGCCACCGGTTGACCCGACTCGCGGCTAGGCGCGACCGGAGGGGCCTGGCTCAGCAGTCGTGGGCCTTGGCCCAGGCGCCGATCTTGTCGCCGGCATCCTTGACCGTCGGGTCACCCGCGCTGGGCGTGGGGGTCGGCTGGCCTTCGAGCCTGGCCTTGTGGTTCAGCACGATCATCTTGAACGACGACTGGAGCTCGGGGATCTTCCCGGCCGCCACTGCTGCCGTGGCCTCTAGGGACCTGACTGCCTCATCCCTCTTGTCCTTCTCCTTCGGCGGATCACCGAGGCCCACCGAGTAGCTGATGAGCTGGAAGGTGTCCAGGGCTCCGCATTCAGGAGACACGACCTTCGGTGGTGGTGGCGGAGGTGTCGAGGGGGTCGACACCGGAGCAGCGGGAGAGCCCGGCGCGCCTGTGTCAGACACGGTCTGGGCCAGGCGACGGTCATTCGAGCCGCTACAGGCTGCCACGGCCCCGGCCAGGAACAGAGCGGCGGTCACCCAAGCGGCCCGACGCGCTGGGTGCGTATGCGTATGAAGGCTTTGCATCGGGAGGGAGTATAGGTAACAGGTCCCCGAGAGATGAATCAGGCGCGGGCGGGACTAGATTCCGGCCGTGTCCGCGAGCCTCCAGATCCTTCCAGTCGACGGTCTGCCCGAGGTGGGACCGGGCGACGACCTCGGCGCCATGGTCGGGCGAGCCGCGGCGGCGAGCAACCCGCTCGTCGACGGGGACGTTGTCGTCGTGACCCAGAAGGTCGTCTCCAAGGCCGAGGGCCAGCTTGTCCCGGTCGACCCCGGCGATCCCCTCTCGCACAAGCCCCTCGTCGAGCGCGAGTCGGTCCGTGTCCTGCGGCGGCGTGGCGACCTGGTCATCTCCGAGACCAGGCACGGCTTCATCTGCGCCAACGCGGGGATCGACCTGTCCAACGTCGAGCTCGGATTTGCCGCACTGCTGCCCGAGGACCCGGACCGCTCCGCACGCCGGATCCGTGATCGGCTTCGCGCGGTCACCGGCGCCAGCGTGGGCGTGGTGATATCGGACACCTTTGGCCGTCCGTGGCGTAGGGGGGTGACCGATGTGGCCATCGGCTGTGCGGGTGTCGCAGCGGTGCTGGACCTCCGCGGGTCCGCTGACACCTTCGGGCGCGAGCTACAGGTCACCGAGGTCGCCGTTGCCGATGAGATCGCGGCTGCGGCCGAGCTGGTGATGGGAAAGGCGACCGGCGTGCCGGCCGCGATCGTCCGAGGCATCGATTCGAGCTGGCTGCGACGAGGCAGCGTTGCCGGGGAGATCCTGCGCGAACCCAGCGAAGACCTCTTCCGGTGACGACTCCGGCGAACCGGCCCGCGGTTACCATCCGGGGGGCCGGGGTGCTCGCACCCCCCCCGAGCGACAACCGCCCGAGCGACAACCGCCCTAGCGACAACCGCCCTAGCGACAAGGAGTCGGAGCTGACCGCGCCCACCGAACCCGTCACCCCGCTCCTTGATGACCCTCCGGCCGAGCCGGTCACCGACGAAGATGATGATGGTGAGCCGATCCCTGAAGGCCCGGCGGGGGCGCCCCACGGGTGGTCGTCTCGGGTAAGGCCAGCCGGGCTCGACCCGGCAGCTCTTGGCCAAGCCGGGATCTTGGGTGTTCCACTCGTGATCGCTGCCGTCCAAGGGTGGGCCCGGCGGTGGTCCACCGAGGACGCCTTCATCACGTTCCGGGTCGTCGACCAGTTCCTGAGCGGCAACGGCCCGAACTTCAACGCCGGTGAGCGGGCCGAGGCGGCGACGAGCCCTCTGTGGATGTACCTGCTCAGCGCCTTGAAGGCGATCCTCGGATTCATCCCCTTGCCGTGGATCGCTGTGGTGGTCGGGCTCCTGCTGACCCTCACCGGGATCGCGCTGGCGATGGCGGCGGCCGCCAGGCTCGACCGGGCCAGGGGAAGGCGAGGCTGGCTGGTCCCGGTGGGTGCGATGGTCTTCGCATGCGTGCCCGCCGTGTGGGACTTCACGACATCGGGCCTCGAGACCGGCCTGGTGTTCGCCTGGCTGGGAGCAGCGTTCCTGGCCTTGACGACGCGGCTGGCCGGGGACCCGCAACTCGGTCCAGCGTCCAGGCCGACGCCGACGAGGCCGTGGTGGGCCCCGGTGGTGATCGGGCTGGGACCCCTGATCAGACCGGACCTCGGGGTCGCGACGGTGGTGTTCCTTGGTGCCTACCTTCTGTGCTCGCAGAGGTCCTGGCGCCAGCTCGCCGAATCCACGGGGCTGGCGTTGGCGATGCCGGTCATCTACCAGGTCTTCCGGATGGGTTACTACGGGGCGACGGTTCCCAACACGGCGATCGCCAAGGAGGCGGGGCTCACGCAGTGGGGCCGGGGGCTTGACTACCTGGTCGACTTCGCCGGACCGTACCTGCTGGTGTTACCAGCCGTGCTGATCGTCCTGATCTATCTCGCCCGGTCCAGGTGGATCACCTCGCTGATACAGCCCGGTCGCGACGACAACAAGCGCGGCTCACGAAGCGATCCTCTCCCCGCCTCGAGCTCGGCTAGCACCGGGCGCACACCCGGCAACGGTCGCGGCGAGGTGCACCGCCCTCTGGACCTGGTGACCATCGCGATGGCACCCGTGGTATCGGGCGCGTTGCTGGCACTGTTCGTGGTGAAGGTGGGAGGCGACTTCATGCACGCCCGCCTCCTGCTGCCCGCCTTCTTCTGCTTGCTGTTGCCTGTGGCATCCGTTGCGGTCGAGACGCGCAGAGCCAGCGCCGCCCAGATCGCAGCGCAGGTGATCCTGCTGGTGGCTATCGGGGCGTGGTGCTTCGCGTCCTTCACCAACCTGGGGCCTGACTACGACGGGAGCCACCTTGCCCGCGGGGTCCCACCACCGGTGGGGCCAGGCGGCTACCAGCAGGCGCTGTTCGACACCAACACAGGCATCAGCGACGAGCGCTCGTTCTGGGAGATCTTCGCGGGCCGCAAGAACCCGGTCTCGCTCGAGGACTACCAGGCATCAGCTGCCTTCACCGATGGCGATCTGCATCGCCAACGCTCGGCCGCAGGTCTGCACTACCTGTGGACGACTCGCTTCGACCGCCAGCGGACCCTGGTCGTCGACCCCCAGATCGGCGTCGTCACCAGCCTCGGCAACATCGGCGTGTTCGGCTACAACGCCGGCAACGACGTGTGGGTCGAGGACTGGGCGGGCCTGAGCGATCCGGTCGGGGCGAGGATCGAGCTGGTGAAGACACCCGAAGGTGACTATGTGCGAGGCCGTCCGGGGCACGAGAAGATGCTTCCGGAGTACTTCACGGTGGCCCGATGGACCCAGCCCAACGCCAACGAGGACTACGACATCACCCAGGCCCGGATGGTTCTCACCTGTGGGGATGTCGCGGAGGTGGTTGCCGCGACCAATGACCCCATGACCCCCGGACGGTTCCTCACCAACCTCGTCGAAGCCCCGCGCCTCTCGTCGGTTCGCATCCCCATAAAGCCGGCCGAGGGGATCGCCAAGCACTGCTCGGCCTAGTCACAAGCACCGACCGGTGGCGCGACCGCCAGGGAACCCAACGGCGAGCCGGGACTCACTGGCCCGGGCAGGCATCTTTTTGGTAACGGGTGATCGTTGCGTCGGCAACCTCGAAGGTCGTCTGTCCCGCGTCCGGGGACGGGACGGGCTTCCCGGTGGCCAGAGCCAGGTCGCCGTTGAGGACCACGTCGATCACCCCCCGCAGCTCTGGCTTGGCCTCAGAGAGCTTCGATGCAGCGTCGACCAGCCCGCGGTAGAAGGTCTCGTACTGGTCAAGGGGGACCGGCTTCCTGGTTCTTGCCGTGTAGTTGAAGACCTGGAAGCTGCTGTACAGCGCACACATGTCCGCGCTCGGCGGGCTCGGGGTCGCGCGGGAGGGTGCTCCGCCACAGGAGCTGAGCAGCCCCAGCCCCCAGGCAGCGACCGAGGCGATCGCGACTGATCTCACCCGACGAATCCTCGTCCCG
>JAHFUU010000134.1 GCA_023264915.1 Microthrixaceae bacterium
AATAGAGGGGAACGTCGCGCCACACCTTGTCGTGCTCGATCATCTGGGACAGCATCGGCGCCGCGTCACAAGGCGACAGAAGTCCCAGCACCGCGGAGGGCACAGGCATCATCCCGTGCTGGATGTAGTAGGCGGGAAGCCGGACCGCAGTGCACAGATCCGTACCCAAACCCATCTCGACCGCGCCTTCGATGTCGTCAGAAAGGTGTGGTGCTGACGAGGCCATGAACGGGGTCTCCATGATCATGAACCACGGCAGATCCATCGCATGGAAGATCTCGGGCGCGTTGCAGAAGTACCCGCCGATGAAAGGCAGGTCGTTCTCGACACAGTCGACGACGGCCTGCTTGGCTGCCAGCAATATGTCGAACATCTTGACGTTCAGCTCGCCCTCTGGGCCGGGCATCGCCTTGGCTGCCTCGGCTAGCAGCGCGAACCAGTCCCGCTCTCTCTTGTAGCGCTCGACGGATCGAAGCTTGGCTTCGCGGTCAAGAGTCAAGGTCATCAGTCTGTCCCCTTCATGGTCTCGACAAAGGCCTGCACCCTCGTCTGCAGCTGACCCTTGCCGGCCAGGATGTACTCCCGGTCGACCTGGGTGAAGGAAATGCCTTCTTCTTTGAGATCCCCGCCCGTCATGAAGTGCTCGACCTGCCAGATGTCACAGAAGTTCATCCTCTCGCCGATCACGCCGTCGACCTTGAACTCCTCTACGAGCTCCTTCAAGAAGTCGAGACGGCGTGGCTGATCGCCGTGCATCCGGGGGCATGACGGGCGGTCGTGCACGTAGTACTGCGCCATCGCCCGGATCGGGTCCGGCTCGTCCTCGTCGATGCGCCGCCACATCAGTCGCGTGCCGAAGCAGGTGGCATCGGTGACGACGAGCGCACCCTGCCCCTCTATCAGCTCGATGAACTCGGGGTCATCCAGCTGGCTTCCCGTGACCAGGACCCGCGCCTTGTGGTCACCGTTGCCCTCCAGCCCACGCACCGTCCCGATCAGCTCTTGGAGCATCTCTCTGTAGTCGGCCTTGGGCAGCGCCGTCCCGGCGACCATCACCCTCAACACCTCGGCCCCGGTGATCGGGGGTCGATCGACCTTGCGAAGCTCATACAGCTCGCGCTGGAGACGGCGCACATCGTTGTGGAGCTTGATCGCGTCAGAGATGGCGTCGTCAGTGATCTCGATACCGAAGTGCTCCTCGAGCTTGCCCTTCAACTCCGCGATCTCTTCGCGGTACCAGTCAACCTGGCGATCACCCGTCTTGCGGGGAAGGCTCATGACGTGGATCATCTCGGGCTCATCGAGCTGATCGATCCAGTTGTCATAGATGCGACGGATGTGGTCACAGCTGTTGATGACGATCAGCGCATCGAGGAACTCGAACTCGTACTCGAGGGCCTGGTTGAAGCAGTGACGGGGAAAGGTGCAGTTGATCGGCGTGAAGCAGGTGTCAGCCAGCTCGGTGCTGGTCGAGCCGGTTCCCCGCATCCTGAACGGCAGCATGCCCGCAGCCGTGAACAGCTCTTCGGGGACCGTCGAGCAGAAGAACCCGACCACCTTGCCGCCGGAGTCCTTGAAGTCCTCGATCTCAGGCGACAGCAAGCTGTCGGTGATCCGAGCGAACTTCTGGTAGATCTCCGAATCCTCAAGAGCGGTCCCCATCTGGTCTTCTCCTTCTGTGGTGTGTCCCCCGAGACCCCGGCTGCGAAACCCGCGTTCAGGATGCTCTGGCCAGCAACTTCTCGCCGGCGAACACCGCTGCACCGATCGCGCCGGCGAGCTGGGGATCGCCCGAGAGCATCTGTATGTCGGTTCTGAGCACCTTGGCCAGCGCGGCTGCCAAACCCTGGTTCTTGGAGCAGCCACCGGTCAGGGCGACGTTGTCGACCAGTCCCACGCGCCGGGCCATTCCCGACACGCGCTTGGCTACCGACAGGTTGATCCCAGCGATGATGTTGCCGAGCTCCTCACCCTCGTTGACCAATGTGACGACCTCGGACTCTGCAAAGACCGTGCACTGGTGGGTGATCTTGGCTGGGCTGTCTCCCTGGTTCTCGATCGAGGAGATCCCTTCGAGGCCACAGCACAGCGCGCGCGCGATGCTCTCGAAGAAGCGGCCGGTTCCTGCGGCGCAACGGTCGTTCATCGCGAACTCCACGACCTTGCCCGCTTCCGAGATGGATATGACCTTGCAATCCTGTCCACCGATGTCGATGACGGTGCGAAGTGAGGGCTCGAGCCAGTGGGCTCCCTTGCCATGACACGCGATCTCAGAGAGGTTGTCAGAGGCGAACTCGATCTTGAGACGGCCATAGCCAGTGGTGACCACGTTCTCGATCTCGCCGACCGAGCTGAGGCCGGCCTCGGCCATCGCCTTGTCCACGACGCTGTCCGCCGTCTTGACCGGGTGTCCCTGGGACTGGACGATGGCGCTGCCCACGATCTCGTCATCGGTCATGATGACGGCCTTGCCTGTGGCCGATCCGATGTCGATCCCGGCGACGAGCATGCCTGGCCTCCCTATCGTTTGGTCTTTTCGATTTCTCTCACCCGCTTCGCGCCAGCCGGACCCCCCGCAAGGCAAGGGCCAGCGACAACGCCTGACAGCCCGGGCGTCAGGCGTCACCCCCGTAGCTGGGGACAGCATCGAACCCGAGGTGCTCTCCTATCACCTTGGCACCCAGGTACCCGGGGCCGCCGATGATCATCCCGCCCGCGTAGTTCGAGGCACCGCAGGTGAACAGCCCCGGTATCGGTGTCTCGACTCGCGAGCACATGTCGTTGGGCCGGTTGAAGCCCATCTGCAAGTTGGTGTAGGACCCGTGCTTGATCGAGCCACGCCTCATCGTGTGCAACTTGCCCTCGATGTGGGTGGGCGGGTAATCGCGGCGCAAGACGATGCGGCCCAACTCCGCGTGCTGCTCCAGGAGCCCGAGGCACTCGTCGCCGAACCGGCGCGCGCCGTTGGCCCAATCGTCGTCGAACAGCACGACCTGCTCGGCGCGGACGAGCTCGTGCCCTTCTGGCGCCATCGATCGGTCATGGCGACTAGGGACGGTGACATGCACCCACTCACCACCACCAGCGGTACCGGCATCGACACGGGCCAGGTGCTCGTGCAGGTCGTCCTCGGTCTCGATCCCCAAGAACGCGATCATCGCATCGTTGACGCGAGGCTCAGGGTGCCTGTAAGAGAAGGAGCCCTCGATGCCCAGATGCAGCCCGAACAGCGTCCTCTCCTCCCATTCCCAACCCTCGACCGCATACCGGAGGTCATCAGGCAGGTTGTCGGTGCCGACCAGGCCCATGAAGGTCTGCTCGGGGTTGAGCGTCGAGGCTACGGCTCTCGCCCCGAAACGGTGGCCATCGGCTACCTCGACCTGGACATCAGAGTCACCGTTGGAGCGGATGTCTGTGACCTCTGACGCGTCGAGGATCTCGCCGCCGTTGGAGACGAACACCCTATAGAGCGCCGAGGACAGGCGATGGGAGCCACCCTTGACGAGCGCCGCGTTGATCATCCGGCACAGGTAGACCGGATACAGGTACCCGAGCGGATCCTCGAGGTGGAACCCCCACATGGCCGAGAACGACAGAAGGGCCATGCGAACCCGGGGATCGGTGAACCCGTAGTGGTCGATCACCTCGATCGGGCTGAAGTCAGATATCTCGTTGAGGCGCTCACCGATCTCGGTCTCTCCGATCTCGACGACTTGGTCGACGACCGGGAGCGGCAGCTTGTAGGTGAGCGGGATGATGTACTGCTCGAGCATCGGCGCGAACTCGTTCCACATCGTGCGGAAGCAGTCACCATCGTGCTCTGAGACCGTGGCGATCGACGCGACGGTCTCGTCCAGGTCCTTGGTGAACAACAGCGAGTTGCCATCGCTGAAAGGGAACGCGCAAGCGACGTGAGGCTTGACGTAGCGCAACCCGAAATCGGGCAGGGAGAGATCTGCGTAGGCCGGCATGATGTCGCTCATCAGGTGGTAGATGGCGTGCAGGTTGAGCCTGAAACCGAAGTACTCGTCAGTGTTGAGCCCACCGCCGGTCTCGTGCCGCCGCTCGATCAGCAGCACCTTCGCCCCTGCCTTTGCCAGGTATGCCCCGCAGATCAGCCCGTTCGGGCCGCCACCGACCACGATCGCATCGTAGGTGTCGGTCTTTGTGACAGTTGCCGTTGATGTCATCGTGCGGTCCCCTCGGACTCGTCCAGCTTCCACTTCTCGCTCACACCAAGGTTCATGGGTACCGACATCATGTTGTCCATGAACCAGTCCCAAGGCCGGTGGGTCCACCAGGGCTGATCCAGGCACCCCTGGTCTTCGGCCACCTCGCGAGCTGCCAGGTAACCCGTTGCGAGCCAGCTGGCACCCATGGGGTGGATGGAGTTGGAGAGGTAGAGCCCCGGAAGGAAGGTTCGGGAGGCGCCGTCGACGATGATCCCGGGTACCGGTCGGTTCATGTAGAACTGGTCAGGAACCACGCTGCCACCCAGGATGCTGCCCGTGACCGACGAGGGGTTGTTGCGGACCTGGTCCAAGGGATTCATCGCGAAGCGCTCGACGATGAGGTCCTTGAAGCCTGGCGCGTACTCCTCGATGCGATCGGTTGCCGCATCGGCGAGGGCCTCGGTGATCTCTGGCCACGCGTCGATGCCCCCCGTGATCGCGCGACCTCGCCAGCGGCGCGGGTGCGGCGGCACGTCGATCCAGATGAAGGCGGTGTGGCAGCCGGGGGGCGCCTGGGTCGGATCCGCACGGGTGGGCATGAACCAGTTGCCCATCACCTCCTCGTCGATGACACCCGAGACGAGGTTGACGTTGTGGCGGCGCATGTCGTCGACGTTCTCGCCACCCAGGTACCCCATCATGCAGCGCTGTATCCCGGGATCCCAAGCTGCAGAGGCGAACTCGACGTCGTCGCTGAGGCTGTAGTAGACGCCAAAGAGGACCTGCTCGTCGTAGTGGAAGCTCTTGACCCGGTTGGCGATGTCACCTCCGATGATCTCTTCGCCGAGCATCCCCAAGAAGGTCGGCGCTGCCGACACGTTCGAGACGATGACCCTGGCGCGGATCTCCTCGCCTGGCATCAGGGCGTCGTCGCGGAGCTTGATCCCGACTGCCCTGCCGTCCTCGACGAGGATCCGGTCGACGGGGCAGGTCGTCCAGATCTCACCACCAGCATCGGCGGTGGCCTTGACCAAGGAGTGGGTCAGAGCATGGGAGCCCCCGCGCGCGTTGTGCACACCCATGGGACCGCCGATGCCTGCCATGAAGACGGCGGCCAGCGCGCCGATCTTGCGGTGTATTGGGGGAAGCCCACCGATCCAGCCGAGCGACGCCGTCGTGGTCTTGACCTCTTCGGAGTCGAACAGCAGGTCAAGCACCTCGAACCCGGTCATGTTCAACAGCTCGGCCCCGCTGAACGCGAGGCCCTGGGCCGCGAGGAACCCGTCGAGCAGCCTGTACATTCGGTCGAGGGTGGCGGTGCTCGGGGGGCCGTACCAGAATCGCCGGTTCACCTCGAGCATCTCGTCGAGGTTCACGGCGTTGAACTCCAGCGCCTTGGTCTGCATCTCGGCGTCCTTTTCGGAGATGCGTGCCCAGTTGGCGAAGGTCGTGTCGAAGTCCATCGCGTGGATGAGGTTGCGACCCGTCTCGAAGGGCTTGGCGTAGGTGACGTCGGTTCCGCGCAACTCCAAGCCCAGTGACGGAAGGTCGAGGTCTTCCATCGCCGGGCTGTAGGCAGTGGCGAGCCACGTCGCATGCAGGTTGTGCAGGTACCCTGGCGTGCCGAGCTCGACGGTGTCGCAGTGTGCACCACACTGGCCTCTCGCTTCGAACACTCCGACCGACAAGCCAGCTTTGGCCAGGTAGGCGGATACGGTCAAGCCGTTGATCCCACCCCCGATCACTATGACGTCATAGTCCTTCATCTGGGTTCTTTCCGTTCCGGCGCCTGTGTCAGCTTCTGATGAGGCAAGCGGTGAGCTCGCGGTTCATCGGTTGGCCATGTCCTCGAGCACCATCGACGCGACGTTGAAGCCGGAGTCGACGGCTTGGTGGGTACCGCAGCCGTAACCACCGGCATCGGTGCCTACCAGGTAGAGGCCCGGGACTGGTGTGCGTGCATCAGGCTTGGACCGGCCGCACTGCCCGATGATCTGGCTGAGGCCGATGCACTCGCCACCCTGGCCCGGGACGACCGCGTCTCGAGCCAGGTTCGACACATGAGCCGCCGTATAGGGCTCGCGCTTGATCGTGTGCTCTGGGATTGCGGGCCAGATCTCCGCGATCGCTTCCTCGGCGCGGCGGATGGCTTCGTTGTTCAGCTCTGATCTCGGATCAGGCGAGCCGAGGATTCCCACAAGGACGATCTGGTGCCCCTCGGGTGCGAGCGAGGCGTCATATGCGGTGGTGACGGCTGCGAAGATCAGTGGGATGTCGGGCCAGTCGCCAAGCTGGGCCGCCTCGTAGCGCTCTGTGTCCCACCAGCTCTGGTTGGAGAAGGCGACGATCATGCCCGTATCGAGCACTGGCGCGTCGAGGAAGTAGCGAACGCCGACCATCCCAAGGCCCGGTTCCAGTTGCTCCACGCGCTTGACGTACTCCTCGGGGAACGCATCGGTGTTGACGAGCTTCAAGACGGTGGGTTGGATGCCTGCGTTGGAGATGACAACCGGTGCCCGGTACTCACCCGCTGAGGTCACCACGCCCGTGACACGACCGTCCTCGAGGGTCACCTCCTCCACGCGGGTCTTGGGCAGGTAGGTGCCGCCATGCTGTTGTATGTACTCTGCTGCCGCCTCGGCCACCTTGCCGTACCCGCCCACGTGGTAACGGCCCCCGCCGCCCAAGAAGAGCTGGCGC